>JBGPGQ010000045.1:0-14421 GCA_041483995.1 Bacteroidota bacterium | reverse complement strand
CTCAGTGTGTATGAACCTGAAGCGATCTTCCATGACACTGTCAGAGGATATGCCTCTGACTGTACTGAAACCGGCAGGTCGATCACATTCTCCACCTGTGCCGGATGTGTACGCACCATGAAGCCTTGGGCTGCTTCTCCGCCAGAGGCGGATCCGCCTTCGGCGGAAAACCGTGCATCGAACGCTCCTGCCGGTGGTACTGGGGGCAGTTCATAGGCTGGCACTGCGATTTCATTCTTTGCATCCGAACCAAAGTACAGTGTCTGCGAACCACCCTTGCTGTCGGTGATTGTCACCACGTTCAGTGCATCAAGCGGATTCACACTCGCTTTTGTCTGCTGTGAAGCCGGTCGTGGTGCCGGCCCTACCCCGGTAAGATAGAACTTACCCGCCCTCGTAGCTTTCTTCCAGTATCCTTTGCCCTGGTCTATGAACTGGGTAACAGGATATCCTGATTGATACTTGAACCAATGCGAAGCTGCAAGGGGTGTACCTGCATCTTGAGTAATCGTTATCGTGTCGACAGTCCCTGTCACAGAACCAACGATATTCCAGCCCGCGGTAACAACAAGTGAATCGTTGTTGCGGGCTGAACCCAGTCCGGCAAAGTCGTTCACTCCCGTCGATCCAAACTTTTCCCAGTATCCAACACCATTCGCCATTCTGTAGTCTTGCTGGTAACCAAGCGCTCCGGCAAACCTGAATGCGTATGGAGACGTTGCTCCCGGGAAGAGGGTCTTGACGGAGTCGTGTGGACCTGGCGACGGAGGAGGAACAGTGATAGGATTCGAAATCAGGTTCCAGCCTGCAGAGATCGGGACACTGATCAAGCCGGCTGCAGTCCAACGTGAAAGATCGTTCAGACCGCTCAGCTCAACCGTATTAGCGCCTGTATTCACCGTTCCACCTGCCTGTGCCCACGATGTGCCGCCGTCGGTGGACTTGAAGAGCAGGAGGGATGATTCGCTTGCGCCGTTGAGCTCGGACTCATCGTAATGCAGCTTCAGGGTCGCGCTCAATCCGGTGTTCGTAGTTGGTGTGATATCGAAATAGCGCTTGATGCTGGCACCGTTCGCTGTTTGCACCGCATGACCACGCGTCAATATTGTGCTGCCGAGATCTGCCGTGGAACCAATCATAATCCCAAGGCCGGCAATATCGGTCGCGACACTTGGCGAGGTGAGGGTACGCGTCGTTGTAATGACGCCGCTCGATCCAGAAACGGTGTTTCCGGTCGTTTCGCTCAAGAGAGCTGATGGGCCCAGCGTGACGATCTTTCCATTCAGGTCGAGATCACCACTCGTGAGTGACACTGTACCATTCACCAGAATCGAATCAGACAATACCACGCCGCTGCTGTTGCTGATCGTCAGGGTATTGAGAGTGTCCGGAAGTCGTCTGCCTGTTCTTTGAAGAACCGATCCGTTGAATGTGTAGTTTGACCCAGGGCTCAGCGTTCTTGTTCCTGATCCTGCCAACGTTGAATCGATGCCACCGAGTTGAGCACACTGTAGCGTTGCACCGGAATTGATGGTAACGAGTCCGCTTCCCCTGATCACGCTGCTGCCTGCATTCAGTGTTGTTCCACTCGCCACTTCGAACGGAAGGGATGTGAGTGTATTTCCAGATCCAAGAGTCAGGCTTTGGGTCCCCGATTTTGAAAACACGAACCAGGCATTTGTCGGGTTGGAGTTCTGTGTCGTCGCATTCGACATTGTGAAGTTGCCATTGTGCACATACCAGCGCGTCGATCCGGTTCCACTTCCTTGCGATCCCCTGCTCACGGAAAAGTTGCCTCCGGTTACATTTATGTTTCCATACTGGTGGATGGTAATTTTTGTGTTGGAACCGCTCGTCCCGTTGCTTGTGAAATTTCCTCCCGACTGGATTATGTCGCCCATGATGGTAACTATAGAGGAGTCGCCAACGACGGGCGCAGCCATCTGCCATCGGCCGTTGAAAGTGTTCACCACGGTAATGTTCCCGCCAACCGTAATGCTGTCCCAGCCCAAGTTTGCGTTCGCAGTTTGATTGGGACAATTCCATATGATATTATAGAAATTCTGATTTCCATTGTCCGGCGCCGTTGCTGTCACGCCAGCAACCAGGAGTGTGGAACCAACCGCCCAATGGCCCCTTGGCAACGTACCTCCGTCACGGGCATGCTTGTACACCGAGCCATTTTGAAACCGGGCTGTGTCTGCCACTTGGAATCTCCCATTCGTATCCGCTTCCACCAAACCAAGCACAGTAGCGCTACTACGAACGTTGAGCGTGTCATACAGAGCAAGCCTGCCTCCTGTTTCGATGTAAAGTCCCGAGCATGACGTATCAGCGAGCACGTACACAGAATCTGATCCATGAATCAGCACGCTGTCATTCCGTGTCGGCACTATGCCGCCCGACCACGTGCTGGTGTTCAGCCAGTTGCCGCCGCCAGTACCATTACTCTGGATTGCACCCGCTGCAACACCATTTCCAGACAATGAGAGAGTATCAGGAGAACTGACACCATCATGGACAAAGCTAATTTTTGCACTTGGTGAACCAATTGAGGATGGAGAGAAGGTGAGTGCAATCAGGGCGCTGTCTCCAGCAACGACCGTTGCACTTCCTGATGCGACTGCAAATACGGGAGTGTTGTTTGATAGAATCGAAGTTACATGAAGTGTTGCTGAACCTATGTTACGGACAAACACGGTGTCCAGTCTGGAATTCCCAACTACGACATTACCGAAATCGAGAGGAGACTCACTCAACTCAAAAGCGGGGGCAGGTAATCCACCTGTCGCTTCACCAATAGCGAAGTCGCTGAATGATGTAGCGCCCGTGATTTCAGTACTTGTTGAACCACGCATTCCCATTGTAAGACTCGACCATGAACTGCCATTGTAGGATTTCGAAATGAAAAGGCCCGGGGCTGCGCCTGCATCAACATCGCTTGAAGCAAAGTGAAACGTTGCATCATACGTACTGAAAATGACGCCACTATTGCTCACGGTCCAATACCTATTGACGCTCTTTGCACCATTGATGGCACTTGTCCCGAGATTCGGATGATCGCCCGCTGTTGTTGAAGCAGTGAGATTCCCGGCGGTTGACACGCTTGCAAAACTGATATTTACTGGTGCATAGGTGACACCGGTTCCAACTTCAAATGTGCTGAGAACATTTGAACCTATGGCTACATTCTTCCGCAAAGTTCCGACGACGTGACCGCTTGTACGAGTAACTGTTCCAGAGGCGGCTATCGAAAGAGTGTTTGCACCAGTTGTAATGTTCCCTGCCGTAAGCGTCAAAGTACTATCAACGGTGGTTGCATTTGTCAACGTTACACCTGACGAGTTGTTGATCGTCAGGTTATCAACGGTTGATGGCAATCCTGTGCCGGTGATTTGTGGGGCCGGTCCCATATAGGAGTAACCTGCCCCTGGGCTAAAGCTTCGGGTAGTCGTTTGAATCTGTCCCGCACTTCCAGAGGCCGCAATACCATTTGCATGACCAATCATGAGGGTCGCTGCGGAACTAAGAGTGAAGTCGCCTGTACCGGTCACGACTAACGAGGGGTGCGTGAAGTCCACCGTTCCCCCAATCAACAATGAACCATCAACTGTCATCACTGTTGTACCCCCGTCAACAACGGTTGAGGCAGAGACGTTACCTCCAACAGTCACCGATCCGCTTGAGAAAATTTCCAGCGTCGCGGTTTTGCCAGTTGTAACTTTCAGGGTAAGCGATGAGTGTGTCTGCGGGAGATCTACTGCTCCATGGACATTGATCGTCAGGTTTGTGTTTGCCGAAGACCCGTCACTACCTGCAACAGACAGGCCGGAATAGTCAGCAAATGTGAGCGTCTTCCCGGTATTAACCGTAAAAACATTGTCATCCGTCTGAGGATACAGCCCGACGCCACCTAATCCGCTCGAACCGGTGTACCAGAAATTTGTATTGATGTTAAAGACCGTCGTGACGTTGGAAGCTCCGCTGTTCACTCGAACTCTTGACGGGCCAAAAGTCCCAGACCCTGTGATCGTCAGGATCGTCGAACTTGTCGCAGGTTCCAATGCCGCGTTTGTTCCTGGTGCCGCCGATGCTCCAAAGATACCATTGATGGTTGCGGTAGTTCCATACACCCTGAGATAACGGATCGTGCCATTGGGCAAACTCAAATCTCCTACGAGCGAGGCCCCTGGTTCAACGGTGAGGTTCAAACAATTGTAGCTTGCATCGAGCGTGACTGTATGTCCGGTCCGTATCCAGACATTTGTTGAAGTTGTGGGATTAGCGGGCGCGGCGGTAGCCCCTACCCATGTCCCGGGCGTCTGGCAGACAAGCCAGTTTGCACCGGTTGCGCCCCAGTTCCCCGTACCCGCAGAGCCGTAGTCACCCACTGCCGGTACTTGCGCAAAAAGAGAACCGGCTGAAATAATGATGGAGATAATACACGTTACGAAGAGTCGAGAGGAGGTCATTGTTTTTCTCCTGTTGTTGAGCGTTGGATGATAAAGTCAATTGATACACTTGGATAAGCCTGGGGTCGCCGCCCAGACCCGACGGTTCCCCGACGAACGGATCACGGGCGACTTCCCCATTTTTCAGTGGTATTCTTGCCCAAACCTCTTGGCCTCTGCCAAGATCGCAGCCTTACCCCGTTATCTTCAGCAACGTCGCCGCTGATAGTGCGGGGTTGTTACCAGATGATATTATTTTATCAGCAACATCTTCTTTGTTGCAAGCGTTCTTGCAAGCTGGCCATCCTGATCCTGTACGTCAATCCGGTAGAAGTACACTCCTGATGACAAACCAGCCGGATTGAATTGTACCGTCTGGTATCCTTCATCCAACTGTTCGCCGTTCAGCAATGTTGCCACTTCCTGACCGAGAACGTTGTACACTTTCAGTGTCACCAGCGATGACGTCTCCAGGCGGAAACTTACCGTTGTTATCGGATTGAATGGGTTCGGATAGTTCTGGTACAATTTCGCTGCTATTGGTGTACCATCTTCGCTACCGTACTCATCATCAAAGTAGTCTCCATCCTCGAAGTCTTCCTCTGTCTCCGTATCGTGGCTCGTTGCACTTATCATTCTCGGACGTAACGCCCCCTCCTTCAGGAACGGTACTGTCGCAAGGTCCACGTTGCCATTGACCCGCAGGCGGGTGAACGGGGGTACGGCTGATGAATCGATCCTTTCCCAGTTCGCCGTATCGAGCACACCCACAAACGCTCTGTTGATGTCATACAGCGCTTTGTAGAGTTGTGCATAATGCGTTGAATCCACTCCAGGCCAGAACGTCATCATCGAGTCTGCCTTCTGTGACAGTGCCGTCAGTGGCATCTCATCATAGAGGGTGCTGTCCTGATCATAGATCAAGTCACCGAGTCCCGCCGGCGTGTTGCCCAACTGGCTGGATGCTATGTTGAACTTGAACGCCACTAGCTCGGCAAACAGCTTGTTCGGTGTTTTCTTCGGATCCAGCTTCGTCATCTGTTTCTTCATTTGTTTCCGTTTGATCACACCCGGCACCAGCGTCGAATCGAAGCCGCGTGGCGTTCCATTGCCTCCATTGCTCAGATCGCTTGTCCAGTGGTTGAACGTCTTGTTGCGCATTGTCTTCGACAACTGACTGGCGCTCTTACCCTTGCTCTTCTTGAAGTCCCAGGCCGATAGACGTGCCCAAGCTGTATCGCTCTTGCCCGTCTGCTTGATCTGTGTCCACTTCGGAGCAAGCGGATCTGCTGACTTTCTGAACATGAACGCTATACCGACCACTTCACCGCCTGCCGAATCACTTTCCGTCGCGCCATTCACTGCCGGCGGAGCAAAACCTCCCTGTGCTACGACTTCTTCCACAAGGTTGGTCCAGTTCGGATACAAGTGTTTCTTTCGTTTCACCGACTTCACCAGCTTTCCTTCCCCATTGAGCGCTGCGATCGATTCCGCCGTCACTGTTGTGAATTTCGGTGATGGGCCAACCGGCACCCCTGAACCACCCACAGGTACAGAATCAGGTGATGTTTTGGCATTGCTGAACCACTTCACCGAACCGCTCTGCGCTCCAAGACCTGTCGGGCTGAACGTGATGTAGTAATCCTTCGTTCCACCCGAACCTGGAACCGAGAATGATCCATTCGGAGAAACCGAGAACTCGCCGCCAAAGGTTCGTACAGAGTCGATCAACAGGGGAGCACCGCCGTTGTTCGTTACCGTTACCGTATCTGTCGCACTCAAGCTGACGCCAACAGAGCCGAAATTAACGCTCGGCGGGTTCACGGCAAACGTTGACTGCACGCCTGTGCCGCTCGCAGCAACCGTATCAGGACTGCTGGCAGCATTGTGGTAGAATACCACGTCGCCATTCTGGACACCCGAGGCTGTCGGACAGAACGTTACAACATACGCTGCACTGTCACCCGGCACAATAGACAGAAGGCCGTTTGGGTTTACCCCAAATTCTCCGCCGTAGATTTTGACAGAGTCAACTGTCAGTAGCGACGTACCGTCGTTTTTCACAATGACAGTATCGTTCGCGCAGTTGTTTTTCACCACGTTACCAAAATTAAGAGCAGATGGTGACACAGAGAACCCGGGAAGCAGCGGAATAGCCTCAGCAACAGCAAAATCGCTGAAGCTCGTCACGCCGGTCGCTTGTGTACTTGTCGCCGTGCGCGTTCCTACACCCAGAAGTGTCCACGTCGGCGAATTGTATTTCCCGACAATAAAATTGCTCGTGTTGGAGCCGCTATCCACATCTCCCGCAACGAAGTTGAATGTTATGTTGCTTGGTCCCGTTGGACTTCCGATCAGTGTGTAGTAACGGTTCATGGATTTCGAAGGATCGAGCCCGGAGCCGACGATATTGGGATGGTCGCCCGACTTTGTAGAGGCAATGACTTCAAAACCGGATCCATATGAAGTCCCCGAAATGAGTATCGGTGTATAGTGTGTGCTGTCTCCGATCTCATACGTCTGAGAACCTGCTCCGCCAAAGACGACCAACACCTTGTTGAGGTGACCATTGACGTGGCCACTTGCCCTGTCCACCGCCCCAAAAGGTCCGATCTGCGCGGTAATTGAATCAGTGTGCAGAACACCTGATTGAAGGTGCAGCGTATCGGAAACGAAAACGGAATCGCTCAGACCAACTCCGTTCGGATTATTGATTGTCAACTCACTTACTGCCACTGGCAAGAGTATTCCTGTTACCTGTGGCGCAGAGCCATTGAACGTATAGTAGGCCGAAGAACTCAGAGTCTTCGTACCCGAACCCGCGAGAAGCGAATCAAGACCGCCTGCATTCCCGGTTTCGAGCGTTGCACCAGAGTTCAGTGTGAAAAGGCCAGACCCTCTAATTGTACTTGTCCCGGCATTCAACGTTGTGCCAGTGGCAACCTCGATGGGGAGAGAAGAAAGCGTATCGCCGGAACCGAGGGTGAGAACTTGCGTCCCTGCTTTTTCGAACACAAACTTCGCCCCTCCGGGAGTTGTGGTGGAGTTTTGCGTGGTGGCTCCTGACATAGAGAAATTCCCATTTGCCAAGTGCCACGTGGCTGTACCCGTCCCCCCCTGCGACCCGCGACTGATCGAGAAATTACCGCCAGTGACGTTCACGTTTCCCTGATGAGTAACAATGATGTCAGTAAACGCCTGGCTTGTGCCATTTGTCGTAAACTGGCCGCCGGAAACCGTGACGTTTCCAGCAATGTTAATCCTCGCAATCGAGTGAGCAGTCGAAATACCTGCGGGCGGACCACTTAGTTGCCATCGAGACAAGTTCGTGTTGAGTACAGTGATATTTCCGTTCACCGTCACGGTCGTATCTCTTTGAGCAATGGGATTCCACCCCAAATTCACGTTGCCTGTTTGGGCAGGGCAGTTCCATATAATATTATAGTACGTCTGCAATCCGTTCGATGGAGCTGCTGTTGCAACACCAGTGAGCAACAACGTCGAGCCGGTGTTCCATGTCGCGTTCGGCATTCTACCAGCGTCACGGGCGTGATTATACGTTGCTCCATTCCTGACGACCATTGTACCGGTCTGTCGAAGCGTGTCACCCGCAACGGCAATTATTCCATCAAGAGTAACATTCGTTGGTACAAGTTTCGCAAACAGGGTGAGCACGCCGCCAGCTTGTACATTCAGCCCAGCACATGTGCTGTTCGACGTCACAGTCACGGAGTCTGTCCCACGAATAACAACACTGTCAATACTCGAAGGAGCGATACCACCAAGCCAGGTACCTCCTACGTTCCATGCTCCTCCCGTCGTACTGTTGCTGACAATTGTTGAGGCACCAATGGCACCTGCACCACTGACAGTAACTGTATCCGGAGAGCCTGTTGCATTATGAGTGAATATAATGTTCCCACTCGATGCGCCTGCAGAGGTCGGTGTGAAGGTCACTTTGAACTTTGTGCTATCACCCGGCGCAACAGTCGCGCTGCCAGGTGTAAAGGTGTAGAGAGCGTTGTCCGAAGTCACCGTCGTTACATTCAACGTAGCCGTTCCTGTATTCTTGACATACGTGCTGTCTTGTTTCGAATTTCCTACAGTCACCGTCCCAAAATTCAGACTTGCAGGATTGACAGACCAGACCGGTGCCAGAATCACACCGGTGCCGGTTACCGTCACCGTATCCGGAGAGCCGGTTGCATTGTGAGTGAATACAATGTTTCCACTCGTTGCACCGGCAGAGGTCGGTGTGAAGGTCACTTTGAACTTTGCGCTATCACCCGGCGCAACGGTCGCGCTGCCAGGTGTAAAGGTGTAGAGAGCGTTGTCCGAAGTCACCGTCGTTACACTCAACGTAGCCGTTCCTGTATTCTTGACATACGTGCTGTCTTGTTTCGAATTTCCTACCGCCACGGTTCCAAAACCCAGGCTTGCAGGATTCACACTGAAAGCCGGAGCGAGAATAATCCCGGTCCCGGTTACAGCAAGAGTATCAGGTGAGCCGCCTCCATCATGAGTAAAGACGATGTTGGCACTCGCCGCGCCGGCACCCGAAGGCGTGAATGTTACGTGAATCCAAGCGCTATCATTCGCAGCTATTGTCGCGCTGGCTGGTGAAGGAGAAAAGACTGCATTGTCAGATGCGATCGTCGTTACATGGAGCGGGCCCGCAGCCGTGTTCTTTACATACACACTATCGATCTTTGAATTGCCGACAACAACGTTTCCATAATTGATGCTCAATGCGCTCAGATAGAAACTACCGGCTGGCAGTGCTTCACCGATTGCAAAGTCACTGAAGCTTGTCACACCGGTTGCTTGAGTAGTCGTGGATGTTCTGTTGCCAACCGTCAGGTTTGACCATGAGCTATTATGTTTTTGTACGAGGAATGTATTTGGATTGGTGCCAAGATCAAGATCTCCGGGATTGATGAAAGTGAACGTGGCGTCATAGTTCGTGAACGCCGCGGTCGTATTCGTCAATGTCCAGTACCGATTTACATCCTTTGCAGGGTTGATCCCTGACCCGGAAATACTATCGTGATCGCTGCCGGTTGTTCTGCCTGTTATCGTGCCGCCGGCCGAGAGCGTATGGAATGCAATACTCACCGGAGTGTAATTCGAAACATCACCGATGTCAAAGCCAACTGTCGGCGATCCTGATGCCGGTACGGCTCGTGCGAGATTTCCATTTACGTACTTCCCTGCACCCGCACCTGAAACGCTGCCACTGGTCGAAATTGTCACGGCATTTGCACCGGTAGCAAGCACACCGTTCGTAAATGCAAGCGTCCCGTTGACCGTTGTGTTATTAGTGAGCCTGACACCACTGGCATTACTGATGGTAAGATTGTTGACGGTCGCGGGAAGTCCATCGCCGGTCGAATCCAACGCGGATCCATTGTACGTATAGTTGGCACCCGTGTTGAAAAGCCTTGTCGCTGTTTGGATATTTCCTGTTGGCGATGACGCGGTAATACCTGCCGTTGATCCGATGCCCAACGTACCGCCGGACTGAACGACGAAAATTGTTCCAGTTCCTCCCGAGATGGTATTCGTTCCGCAGTTGAGTGTTGCACCCGATTCAACCGTGTCCCCACGACTGTTCGCTAATACGATGCTATTGTTCAAAGTTAATGAGGCGCCGGTCTTCACGTACCAGTTGATGCCTGTATTGGTGAGTGTTCCCGACTGTGTAAAGGTCTTGTTGGCTCCGGTGAAGTTGATTGGGAGTGTATTGGAGGCGGTGACATTTGCAGCGAATGTGCCACCAGTTTGGTTCCAGTTTCCGCCGATATTGAAACTGCATCCAGAGTTTGAGGCACCTCCGCCTCCGAACTGCAAGGTTCCGCCTTGAATATTGAGATCTCCAGTGATGTTCACCGCGACATTGGAGCTGCCGCTTGCAAGGAACCGGAATATCGCCGGTCCACTACCGGTGCTCTTCATCGAGAAACTACCTTTGATGCTAGTTAAGTTAGCACCAAAATTGAAATTCCCGGTTCCGGTAAGGCCGGTAGTATTCCAGATAATATTTCCCCAATCTGCATTTGCGGGAACAGTTGTAAACATTCCGGAAATACCTGAGGTCGACGTAATGCCTGTTATTTCGACTGTCGAATTTGGTGCCCATGTTACCGTAATACCTGTTGCTGATTTTGGTACTGCAGCGCTCTGGACGTTATGCATATAGTAGCTGCCGTTATTGAAGTTGACGACGTTTCCAGCGCTGAGGGTTATCGTCCCCTTATTCAAAATCGAACCGTTGACTTCAAGGTCTGTTCCGCTTCCGTTGGCTATAGTCCACGTCATTAGTGAGTCTATCCTGACCACGCCTCCTGCATCAATGGCCACTTGGTCGGCAGACACGGAAGCTGATACAACAATGGTATCTCCGCTCAGAATAGTGATCGTACCATCGGAAGACGTCGGCGTAGTACTGACTGACGGAACCCAGATTGAACCATTGAAGATCTCCCACGATCCGGGAGCATTCCAATTCCCAGACGATGCAACTGCTGAACGATATTGCGTCGGGGCGTTTACATCAAATGCATTGCTCGTTCCGGTATGGCTTGCACTGTCAACAACACCGATTGTCAATCCCGTGCCCGTCGTCGAGACCGTGACCGGCTCTGTGCGTGCACCCAAAACGAACGCAGCGGATGTTGTCGGGGCAATCGTTCCCGTCGAGAGGCTGATCGTCACCGTTCCCGTGAAGCTCGTGACCGTGTTGCTATTGAGATCTTTCGCCGTCATCACAAGATTGAACGCTACCCCCTGAGTCTGCGGGGTTGAGATTGCTCCGATTGCGAAATGATCGAGCGCTCCCGGATTCACATCGAACGTGTTGCTCGTTCCTGTGTGGCTTGAGCCATCATCGACGCCGATTGTCTTGTTTGTACCTGATTGCGTTACCGTTACATTCTCATTCCTCACACCAAGAGCGAAGCTGCCCGATGTTGTCGGCGCTATCGTTCCTGCCGTAGTATTGAGTGAGACTGTTCCGGTGAAGCTAGTAACAGTGTTGTTGTTTGAGTCTTTTGCCGTGATCGTGACACCAAATGCCGTCCCGGCAACTTGTGGACTGGAAATCGACCCGATTGCAAAATGATGCAGAGCACCCGGGTTGACATCGAACGTGTTGCTGGTTCCGGTGTGGCTTGATCCATCATCGACGCCGATTGTTTTGTTTGTACCCGATTGCGTCACCGTTACGTTCTCATTCCGGACACCGAGAGCAAAGCTGCCAGATGTTGCCGGTGCTATTGTTCCCGCGGTCGTGTTGAGACTGACAGTTCCGGTAAAGCTGGTGACCGTATTGTTGTTTGAATCCTGTGCCGTGATGGTAACTCCAAATGCTGTCCCGGCAACTTGTGGACTGGAGATTGAGCCTATCGCAAAGTGATGTAATGCGCCGGGATTGACCGTCAAGCTGAATGACTTTGTTGCCACGATTGAATCCGAATCCTTCACGCGCACGTCAAAGCTTGATGCGCCCGCAACTGTTGATGTTCCCGCAATCTCTCCAGTCGATGGGTCAAGCGACATCCCTGCAGGCAGTGAACCAGAAATGACAAGCCAGCTACTATACGGCGGCGTACCGCCCGAGGCGGCGAGCGTTGTTGAGTATGCCGAACCCGCCGTGGCATTTGGCAGTGAAGAAGCCGTGGAAACAGTAAGAGCGGAACTCACTGTGACTGTATTGGAGAATCCGCTCAGAAGTTTTCCCGGCGCAGTCGCTTTTGCGTTCACATGCTGTCCGGTAGTCAACGCCGTCAACCCGGTCTTTGTCCACGCATTCGATGTAACAGTCGTCGAATCGACGAGGACGCTATCGACATAGACATAGATTGCCGTCCCATTTGCCTCACTACTTGTTCCCGACACAGAAGTCGCTCCAGTGCCAATAGGTGAGCTGACAACAGGGGCTGCACTGAACGCTTGCACCGTAACTGTGTTTGAAAATCCGCTCAGAAGTTTTCCCGATGCTGTCGCTTTGGCGTTGACAACCTGTCCCGTAGTTAATGCCGTTAACCCGGTTTTTGTCCACGCATTCGATGTAACAGTCGTCGAATCGACGAGCAGACTATCGACATAGACGTAGATTGCCGTCCCATTTGCCTCACTGCTCGTTCCGGACACAGAAGTCGCTCCGTTTGCTATTGGCGAACTCACTGTCGGTGCCGAAGTAACTACCTGCACAGTTACCGTGTTGGAGTATCCGCTTAGAAGTTTCCCAGGCGCTGTCGCTTTGGCGTTCACAAGCTGTCCGGTGGTTAACGCAGTCAACCCGGTCTTTGTCCACGCATTCGACGTCACAGTCGTCGAATCGACGAGTACACTATCGACATAGACATAGATTACCGTTCCATTGGCCTCACTGCTTGTTCCCGATACAGAAGTCGCTCCCGTTGCTATCGGTGAGCTTACGACAGGTGCCGAAGTAACCGCCTGCACAGTTACTGTGTTGGAGTATCCGCTCAGAAGTTCTCCCGATGCCATCGCTTTTGCGTTCACATGCTGTCCGGTAGTTAACGCCGTTAACCCGGTCTTTGTCCACGCATTTGATGTCACAGTCGTCGAATCGACGAGCACGCTATCGACATAGACGTAAATTGCCGTCCCATTCGCCTCACTACTTGTTCCCGAAACCGAAGTCGCTCCGTTTGCTATTGGCGAACTCACCGTCGGTGCATCGCTCGGAGAAATTCCACTTTCTGCAATTGCAAAATTACTGAAAGACGACATCCCCGTTGCCTGCGTGCTTGTGTCTGTGCGTGCCCCAATGGTCGGATAGGACCAGGAGCCACCGTTTTTGCCAATAACGAATTGGTTCGGAACCCCACCCCCCTGGATGTCACCCGGAACGAATGTGAATGTCGCATCGTATGTGCTTGGGGAAACGCCGCCATTCGTCAGCGTCCAGTAACGGTTCACATACTTTGTTTGACTAAGTGTGGATGTGTTGAAACTCGATGAAGTACTTGGCGTGGTGTTGGCAGTGAGATTCCCAGCCCCCGTGCCGGCAGCAAAACTCAGCAATACTGGGGCGTAGTTGGTTGCGTCGCCAATATCAAATGTGACGGTTGACGCTCCCGCAGGAATTGCCCGTTGTAGGTTGCAAACAACTCGCCCGCTTGTACGCGCAACTGATCCCGCTGATCCAACACTCAACGTGTTTGCCCCGGTAACAATGTTTCCACTGGTAAGCGTGAGCGTACCACTTAAGGCAAGATTACCCGGTAATGTTGTGCCGTTGTTGTTGCTGAGCGTAAGGTTTGTCAGTGACGTAACATTGCTTGGCAGGTTGATACCACTCGTTGTGCCTGAAATGGTAATCGACGATGTACTCCCCGCATTGAGGTTGGCCGCCGTTCCGGCTATTGGATTTTGAAGCGTCAGCGTGTTTGCACCTACATTGAACGAACCGCTGGAAAGTGTGAGTGTACCAGGAATTGTCCGTGAAGCGTGAAGTGTAACACCGGCAGAATTGTTGATCGTAAGACTGTTCGGGCCACTCGCAGTTGGGAATTCATTATCACTTGTCGTTTGTGAACCAGAAGGCGCAGCGTACGCAAGCGTACTTGAGGCACCGTAGGTGATGGTCTTTCCATTTAGGTTGATGGTGCCACTTTTCATTGTAAGTGTGCCGTTGACGATGAGGTTCGCAGCAAGGAGTACGTTGCGTCCCGTGACGTTCCCACCCTGAATGATGAGGTTGTCCAAAGCAACGGGAGATGTAACTGAAATATTATATCCAGTACTTCCACCTGAAACTGGCGTGGTATTGCCATCTCCCATAATGAATGTGCTGCCAACAAGACTTCCTGTCCCTATGCTGGCGATCTTTAGATCGCGACCCGTACGAAGAGCATCGCTGGCTGCAGCATTAGGAGCACCAAACGTGAACGTCCCGGAGCTAAATGTGAGGTTTGCACCTGCAAGACAGTCAAGAGCGTTT
>JBGPGQ010000044.1:0-14674 GCA_041483995.1 Bacteroidota bacterium | reverse complement strand
TGAGGCAAAATGCGACAAAGGCTTCCAATGCAATACGTAGGGGAGTTCCATCAAATAGTTCTTTTGCAAACACGAGGGGGGCAAGAACAAAAAAGTTCTTGACCCACTGTTTTGGGCGAATAAGCTTTATGTAGCTGTGCAGAAGTGACATCGGTGATCGGTTATTCTGTTATGACTGATGAGGATTCGGAACGGTGGACGAAGTATTCATTTTTCTTTCGATATATGAGAAAAACAGCACACATTTTAGCCGGCTAAAGATAAGCATTCGCTAAAGTTAAATCAATTAACATGCCATTAGACTGCAAAAAATCGATTCATTCCAAACACCTCTCGTTTTGTACAAATAAGCAGACGTTGTGTGAAGAGTATTGCCAGATATTGAATGGGAGTGTAAATTGGTAACGTGGGTAGTAGTGAGCACCACTAATCTTGTAGGTAGCTCATTTTTTTTGTACTATCTGATGGCACTTCGATTTTTGGAGCTCCTTTCGCTCCGTAGTTATAGTTTTTATACTCATCGAGAATGTTATGGCAGTTGTTCTTAATCTGAAAGTGACAGAAGTAACGTGGGGAAGCGAGCAAAGCCTTACTCAAGCGAACCTCAATCGCCTTATTGTTGTGGTGCCCACTCAACGGAGAGTGCGTTACCTATCTCGTGAACTGGTGAGACTGATTCCTGGGGCTGTAGTATCGACACTTCCTCTGTATACCTTGGAGTCCCTCGGACTGTTACTCTTTAACACGGTCAGTGCCGGGAAAAGGATCGTTGCGGGTCCTCTCCAAACCATGATCTTTCACAATGTTGTGTCGTCCAACAGCGGTACGCTTCAGTACTTTGCGTTGCGTGGGCATGAACCGCAACTTCCACGAGGTACATTTGACAAGGTCGTTCACGTCATCAAACACCTCAAGGAATCGGGTGTTTCTGCCGCCGTTCTGGAGGAAGAGGTCGAGTCGGCACCCGAGCATGAGCAACACAAACTTCGTGATATCATTACCCTATACAATAGTTATGAAGAAATGCTCCGTTCAATTCATTGTGCCGATATGGAGGGAATATTCAGTTCACTGCATCTGGACTGTTCTCAGCAGACTTTTGAAAAGACGTTCCGCTTGCTTTTCCCCGATGTTCATGCTGTTTCGCTTTCAGGCTTTGACCAGTTCAGCGCTCCTGAAATGGGTTTTATCGGGAAACTTTGTGCGATTCCTGATCTCTCAATATCTCTCATGTTCGACTTTCATCCTGGAAATCCTGCCCTTTTTGGACATCTCGAAGAAAACTACAAAAAATTCTGTCAGGCCGGCTTCGTGGAATCGGGTGTAGCGACGACGACTAGTGAACCAGATTGGCTTTTTGCCCATGTGGCAAAACCGCCTGGCGTCAACAGTCGTGGCCATGAGTTAACGCGACGTCTATTTGCGTCTGAGGTCGCGAAGGAAAAACTTCAATGCAGGGATCAGATTACACTTGTTAAGGCGCGCAACCGTGAAGACGAGGTTGATCTGATCTGCAAGACCATCAAGCGCCTGACTCTGACCTCACCTCAACGTGATCTCAGCCGTGTCTGTATTGCGACCTATCAACCGCAGTTGTACACGGATATTCTGAGAGAGCGATGTGAAAGTTATGGTATTCCGGTGAACATCACAGATCGGTTCTCACTCTCCCGTTCACCGGTTGTCACTTCGCTTCTCAGCTTGTTGCGCATAGCCATCCATGGATTTCGAAGGCAGGACGTTCTTGAGGCGTTTGCTTCTCCATACTTTGATTTTCGGTCAATGGATCTTGAGAGTGATCTTCTTGCAGTTGTCTCGAGCAAACTAAAGATCATGGGTGGGTACGTGGCATGGCTTGGAAGAATTGACAAGCGTATTGATCAAGTCGAGCACGCGTTTCATTCAACGGCAGCCGATGAAACAGCAATATTGCAGCGGGAGACTGGTGAACTAAAGAAGGCTCGTGCTGCCATCGAATCGATGCATGACCTGTTGCACGAGGTTGGCCGAGATGGAACACCGCAAGAATTTCAGGAGAGGTTTTCTCGGCTCCTTGACCGGTTGCAGGTAGACGCATGTCTGGTGACCGTGGGCTCGTCGATTTCACAAGACCACGTCGAACGTGATGTCCGGGCGTATGCGCGACTTCTTGAAATTGTCAAGGATGAGGTTGAGTTATTGGAACTACGGGACGACGCTCAAATACCACGTTCGCTGAAGTTCTATGTTGATCATCTCACAATAGCAATCTCACAGGAACGCTACAACGTCCGAGAGCGGGTCGGGCTGGGTGTTCTGGTGACATCAATCGAAGAAACACGGGGTTTGCCCGTTGACGTCATGATTGTTGCCGGCCTAGTCGATGGCGAATTCCCGAGTGTGTATCAGCCTGAACTATTCTTCAGCGTCGAAAGACAGAAACAACGGGAGCAACACCATGTCTGGGAAAACCGATATCTCTTTTATCAGGCCATTACGAATTGGTCTGAACACTTGTATCTGACTTATCCTGCACAGGAAGGTGGGCTTGATCTGGTTCGTTCCAATTTTGTTGATTCGCTGCTCAAGATCGCAGATGTGGAGCAATGGAGCCACACAGAGAACCTTCCGTTTGGCGATGTTCTTTATTCAGAAGAAGACGTGCTGCGGTACTACGGGGAAAATGTTTGTGCAGACAGGTCTCTTCGCAACAAATTTCCCGAAGCACTTGCTCCGAAACTTGAAAGCATCGAACGGGCAATCGCGGTTGAGGAAAGCCGTGCTGAGACTCATGTTCTTCCCCAGTACGAAGGTCTTCTATTTAGCGATCTGTCCGATAGCGCGAAAGCGAGACTGGCTCAGTTGACGCAACGGACATTTTCTGTCAGTCAGCTCGAAACCTATGGGAAATGCCCGTATCGTTTTTTTGCTCAACGTCTTCTTCGGCTTGGCGCGGTCGAAGACCTGAGGGAAGATCTGACTCCGATCGAAAAAGGATCCGTCCTGCATGAGGCATTGTTTGAATTTTACACAAGTCGCCGCGACCTTGGCCTGCCATCACTCGCACTATGCTCCGATACTGAGTACGAACAAGCGATAAGGGAGCTGATTCGCATCACGGAGGAAAAACTTTCGCAAATTGATATCCCCGATGCTTTTTGGGAAGTGGAAAAGGAGATGATCCTTGGTGATCCGGGATCAGGGCGGGGATTGCTGCGCGATTTTCTTGAAACCGAGCGCAGTCGTAAGACACAAGTTGAACCACGCTATTTTGAGGTGAGCTTCGGACGGGCAGGCTCTCACTCAAAGGCTGACAGGCTGCTGTCAACCGACGAGCCTGTTCTTGCAGGTAATGTGAAGCTTCGTGGAAAAGTCGACCGCGTCGAAGTCAGCCCAGGTGTTTTTACGGTTGTCGATTATAAGACTGGCAAAGATGTAGCGAAGATCGATGACATACGGCAGGGCATAAGCTTGCAACTGCCACTCTATCTCCATGTTATCGAACAATTGCTGGAAAGGACACTGCATTCGACTTTCTATCCCGCTGCGGGTTCATATTACCTTCTTCGTCATCCTGTAAAGATGCAGCTTGGATTTGGAAATGTGGAATACAATGGAACTGCGTTTGAAGCCTCAAGGCGATCACCGCAGTTGCTCCAGTCGGACGAAGAGATGAAAGCGTTCATTGCAGAAGCGATAGAGCGCGTAGCAGTGTATGTGGACAATATCTCACATGGGAAGTTTCCTCTGACCACTCCGGACAAGGTTGAAAAAGTGTGTACATATTGCGAGTACAAGACGATCTGTCGAATACAAACCGTGGAGCATGTTCGAATGCCAGACCCAGAGGAAACATGACACACGCTGAACAACATAAGATGATCCTGGAATTGATGGATTCTGCGCGCAAGATGAAACGATACGACCAGGAAGAATTTGAAATGTTCGTGAAGAGGGATAAAGACGATGAAGACCTTGATACTGTTTCACAGAAACGCCTCTTGCAATTGTATGATCAGTATATTGTTCGCAAGGGTTAGGTTCCAGAACGTCAATATCACATTGTTAACTCGGTTGTTACTCAGACTGGTTGATCCAATTTTGAGACGAGCGTCTATATGACACAGACGAGCAACTCTCTCTCGCTTTCCATATCCCGCAAAATACTCCTTGGGGTGGTGCCTTTCCTGCTTGTCTCAATCACCGCCAGCGTCTTGTTGCACAACTATTTTGAAGAACAGGATATGGTGAACCAGGCACAAGCATCGGTAAAAACATATGCCGAAATAATTCGTGAATCGCTGGTAAACATGATGGTGACCAACTATGAAGTGGATGAGAGTTATCTTGCGCGCATACACTCTATTCAGGGGATAGACAGTCTCAAGATTTTGTTGAACAACCTGCACCTCCGTCCCGATTTGATGACACTGTCACGCATTAAACGATTGGAACTCAAACGTATGGCCACCGGTGTTGTGGATTCCTTAGGCCGCCGGGTGATTGCTTCAGGTGAAGCTGCCTTTGTTCGAGACAATGATCAGTTTCGTGCGGTTGTGCCTTTCAATGCAACAAGAGCCTGTCAGCAATGTCACCAGGTCCCATTAGCATATCCTATTGGCGCGGCTGACATCCATATATCACTTAGCAATATTTCTCAGGCAATTGAAAGCAACTGGAAGCGTTCGTTTATCATATTTGTACTTTTTGTAATTACGGCGATCGGGATCGGGACATTCGCATTCCGCAATGTTGTTGCTCGCCCTGTTGATGCGTTGTTGTATGCCACAAAGGAAATTGCCGCAGGGAAGCTTGATACCCGGGTTCCCCGCCCAGCCGCGCTGGATGAGTTGGGGATTCTCTCGCTTGGTCTTGAAGATATGAGACGCTCCCTTGTTGGCACAGTAAAAGAACTTGCAGAGAAAAACAAGACACTGGAAGCCTCGCTTGATGCACTACACAAGGCGCAGGACGAGCTCATCCGTTCCGAGCGGCTATCGACCATTGGCCAAATGGCGAGTTCAATTATCCATGATTTTAGAAATCCCATGGCTGTTGTTATGTCGTATGCGGATTTGCTAAAGAGACAGCCGGAGACTACACCAGAGAAGCGTAATCAATACTACGACATTATCGTCAAGGCTGTTCAGCGGATGTCCGATATGACAAATGACTTGCTTGATTACTCACGCGGCCAGGTAAAACTTGACATGCAAGTTGTGGATGTTGGGTTGGTAGTGAACGATGTACAGGAAAGCGTTGATCTGAATCTCAAGAAACAGCACGTGATGTTCGAGGTGCAACAGAAATATCACGGTTCCGTTCGGGTTGATGTGGAACATTTCCGGCGTGCACTTATCAACATCATCAATAATGCACAAGAGGCAATGCCCGCTGGTGGACGAATACGTTTGATGGTGTCGCGAATGAACGGTTTTGCCGAGTTTAGCGTTTCCGACACTGGCGTTGGGATCCCCCAAGAAATCCGCGATCGTATCTTCGAACCATTCCTTACATATGGAAAAGAACGCGGCACCGGTCTTGGCCTTGCTATTACGAAGCGCATAGTTGATGCTCACCAGGGCAAGATCGAGTTGCAAAGCACTCTTGGCGAGGGGACAACCTTTTCGCTTTTCATCCCATTATGACGCTCTCGGACGAAGGTCATCAGCTTGATTCATCCACTTTGTTGATGGCGTATCGTCAAGGCTACTTTCCAATGGCGGAATCCCGCACCGGAGCGATCTCATGGTACTCACCGGACCGCAGAGCAATCATTCCACTTGACACCTTCAAACCTTCACGCAGTCTGATGCAAACGATGAGGAAGAAGATTTTCACGGTGAGAATGAATACAGTTTTTGCGGAAGTCATGCGCTTCTGCGCTGAAAGAGACGAGACATGGATTTCAGATGAAATTGTTAAGGCGTATACTGAGTTACACGCTAAAGCATTTGCGCATAGCGTTGAATCGTGGCATGAAGGGAGACTTGTCGGCGGTCTTTATGGCGTTGCCATAGGGGGAGCTTTTTTTGGCGAATCAATGTTTAGCAGAATGACAAACGCTTCGAAGGTTGCAATGGTCTGCCTTGTGAATCATCTCAGGAGGCGACGGTTTACTTTGCTGGACACTCAGTTCATGAATCCGCACGTCAAGCAGTTTGGAGCCTGTGAAGTGCCGCGCTCAACGTATCTTGCGTTGCTGAAACACGCTGTGCTGGTAAAGACGACGTTTCTTGATTAGTGTCGGAGTGTAGCCAGGTAGTCCACAGCTTTACAGCCTCGTGCGAAATGACACATATTTGTTCAGCTTTCAAACAAAAACTTATTCGAGATCAAGTTTGCATTAAGGCATCACTGGGAATCCAAGGTTACATCCAATATTCGTTTGGTCGTGTTTGCAAAACCCACAATTACTCGCTATATTCTTCTAACGCACAGAGGGGATGATCAGGGCTCTTGGGGCACGTGCAAAACGATGAAATTGCAAGGAGTTGTGTGTAATGGTTCCCTCTCGCGCATCACACAAAGTGGAGAAGGTGACGATCACTCTTCTTCATACCTCTGATGAGTCAAGCTTCCGGCATGTTCCCTCAACGTTCAGCGCAACAAACAGAAGCTATGCCTGGAAGCACTTTGAGCAAATCGATTATATGATCGTTCCCCGGAAAGTGTCGAGCAGCGAAATCAAGGTAGATTTATTTGTTGAGACTCCAGGGAAAGGGAAGACTCAAACACTCAGTGTACAGAAGGCAGTTCAGAGCTTTGTGAAATCCAAAATAGAATCCGAGTGGAAGGGTCTTAAGTTGGGTGGCATAGGCCGACCGACTGCCGGAGAAGCTCCTGGCCAAAAATTCAAAAGAGGAACAATCGAAGAAATTCTCGGCGTCTCCCTCTGAGTGTAAGGATGGTTCGCGCACAATACATCGGGGAGATTTCTCCGATGTATTTTTTTGTGGTCTAACACAACATCAAAATTCTTCAATAGCAAACTGACGCAATTCAATGAGTCGCCCAGTCATGCCATATAGAGCTACGACAAAATTTACTCCTACAAGGCAAGGCAAAGTACGGGACTTGTACGACCTCGGCGATGCCATGCTGATCGTAGCAACGGATCGGCTGTCTGCGTTCGATGTAGTCCTACCGGACGGTATTCCCGATAAGGGGAAGGTACTGACGCAGATTTCGACGTTTTGGTTCAGGAAGCTTGCACATGTTGTTCCCAACCACATCATCAGTGTTGATGCAGGTGAATTCCCTGAGCCGTTCAAGTCGGCACCTGAAATATTCGGCGGTCGCAGCATGCTGGTGAGAAAAACGAAACCGCTTGCAGTTGAGTGCGTAGTGCGGGGCTATATTTCGGGTTCAGGATGGAATGACTATGTGAAGACTCAATCGATTTGCGGAATTAAGCTTCCTGCCGGATTACGGGAATCGGACAAGTTGCCCCAACCGATTTTCACGCCTTCGACGAAGGCCCCAGTGGGTACACACGATGAAAATATTTCATTCGACGAAGTGAAAGCAACCATCGGTCGGGAGATCGCCGAAAAAATTCGAGATCTTTCCTTAATGCTCTACACACAAGGAGCGGAGTTTGCTGCAGCCCGGGGAATTATCATCGCTGATACGAAATTTGAGTTTGGCATCGACAGTAACGGTTCAGTAATCTGGATCGACGAAGCCCTTACGCCGGATTCGTCCCGCTTCTGGCCCAAAGACAAGTACACGCCCGGCGGCCCCCAGTCGAGTTTCGACAAACAGTTTGTTCGTGACTACCTTTTGTCGATTCGGTGGGACAAAACTCCTCCCGGCCCCCGTCTTCCGGATGAGATCATCAGGATGACTCGCCAGAAGTATATTGAATCGTTGCGACTGTTGACCGGCCGCGACCTGGAGTGAGATTCCAGCAAGCATGACAATACCACCCCTTACTCTTCAGGCCGACAACGTCGGCTTCTTCATTTCTAACCACAGGTACTCACACCTCGTTCAACTTCCCTGGCAGGTTCCTCTTGAAACATGGCGTGAACATGATGTGAAGTTGCTAAGAATAAAGAGCGGACTTTCCCGGCATGTGGTCCGATTTGTGGAAATCGAGGCGCGGCGTTATGCGGTGAAAGAAACAACATCGGAAAGCGCGCGGCGGGAATTCGAGACATATCTTCAACTCATACGAATGGAAGTGCCGACTCTCATCCCTGTCGCTTTTGTGGAACGGGACGACGGAGCTAAAATAGTCCAGACACGTATCGGGCAGCAGCTCGAACGCCGCATGACAGGATACCTGATTACGGAGTTGATGGAGAAAGTAATTCCCGACTCGTTTCTTTTTAAGCGTGCATTCACCAAAGAAAACCGCAATCGTATCTGGGATGCTGTGATCCATCTTTTCATCAAGATGCACAGTCATGGCGTGTATTGGGGTGATGCATCTTTGGCCAATATGCTGATTCACTTCAGCAGCGAGGTGATACCAGAACTTGGTCGGCGCACCAACCTCCGGGCGGTACTTGCAGATGCAGAAACTGCTGAGGTTCGTCCTTCCGTTTCGGATACCTTGCGGCTGGCAGATGTGGAGTTCTTCCTGGAATCCATGCAATGGACAGAGGCAGATCAGAATGCCAGCGGTATCTTTCGTGACCCGCTTATCCCCAAGGGGGATCAGAAGTACATTCTCCAAAATTACAACGAACGATACGCGGTGGAACAAGAAATGCAATCATTTGAGTTGGTGACCCACATTGATGTAGATAAGCTGTTGGGAAATTTTGACGTGAAGGGATACGGCAAGCTTCTCCAACAGCACATCAACGAGCACAAATGGTACATGAGCGAGCGTGAGAAAAGAGAGGTCACTCTTGTTGAGGCAGCAGAAGATTGGTATCGTGAAATTTTCAAGCCGATCTGTAGAATATTCAATGAACATGGAATGCTTGAGTACTTCCCGGACAAGACAGCCTCCAGTCTTTATGTCGAAATCATGGAGCACAAGTACTATATGAGCGAGCGAGAGAAGAAGGATGTGGGACTCGTAGCAGTCGTTGAAGACTATTGTGCAAAGTTTGCTCAGCGCGAGCCTTTCCGTATCTCTGTCGGTTCCGTACTGGATGCGCTGAGAAGTTTACTTGAAACATACGCTGGTGGCGTGACCAACATTTACCCATGAAACCCGCCCGGATTAAACAAATGCACCCGGTCGAGATTGAAATAACGTGGGATGATGGACATCGATCGCCTTTCGGTACGGACTATCTGCGGCGCCGCTGCCCATGTGCGACATGTCAGACCGAACGAGAGCAGGATTCGCTCAACGGAAGGTTTCCCCTCCTGCTTGCAAACCAGTCACAGCTTTCAAATGTAGAACTCTCAGGGCACAACGCGATGGTACTAACCTGGGGCGACGGACATAAGACGGGCATTTACACCTGGGGCTACCTGCGCGAGATTTGCCCGTGTCCAATATGCAAACAATAACTTATCGTTCTTCAACACGAAACCGGAGCGTAGCAAATGATTAGTCTACGCTTTGCGTTCGATAAGGATTTTTTAGATCTTAGAGTAACATCGGTCGAGATCAGGAACTCCTCGGGCCCAAAATAGGTTATTGTCGCTACACGTTTTACCTTCTATTCACTTTGACGGGCAACCCATGAAGACGATCACTTTCATCCTACTGTTCTTCTCTCTTAACAGTTTTGCTCAGAAAGGAAAAGAAATGCCTCATTTTGAGAAGGCCACATTCGGCACAGGATGCTTCTGGTGTTCCGAAGCAGTATTCGAACAGCTAGATGGCGTCAAGTCGGTAGTGGCAGGCTATTCCGGCGGAACGACATCGAATCCCTCCTACAAAGAAGTATGTTCCGGCGAGACCGGTCATGCGGAAGTCGCCCAGATCACGTTCGATCCCGGTAAGATCAGTTACGAACGATTGCTGGAGGTGTTCTGGGAAAGTCACGATCCCACGACACTGAACCGGCAGGGAGCGGATGTCGGTACACAGTATCGCTCTGTGATTTTCTATCATGATGAAACGCAGAAACTTGCAGCCGAGAAGTCGAGGAAGGAAGCTGCTAAGAATTTTTCCGATCCTATCGTGACCGCTATACAACCGCTGACTCACTTTTACGAGGCGGAAAATTATCATCAGGAATATTTTCGCAACAATCCCGATGCGCCCTACTGCAGGTTTGTCATAAAGCCCAAGGTGGACAAGTTTAAGAAGAAATGAGATGAGCGAAGCATGCGCTTAACAAGATATGCAGTCACTTTGTGTATGCTTCTCTCGTTTTCGAATTGTGCGGAAAACCAAAAGGTGAAAACAGTTGATGAACTTCTTTCGCTCCGGGGAACCGACGTTCGGGATGTTGAGCGTATGTTGGGTGAACCTGCAAGCAAGGATTCTACCTCATCAGAACACATTCTTTGGACATATTACGAAGTGATGGTGCGATCGAAAGTGGATGCCAAACCAGGACAGCGTGTTCTTTTGATATACCTTAAGAAGGTCGGGGACGAGATCATTGTCGATGATGTAAGAATGCAATAAGATTTCATGTCTGCATACGTTGATCCATAAGAAAGGTCCTGTCGATGCGCTTCTATCTTGTACTTGCATTGATCATATCCATTGTTGCTGTCATTTTTGCTCTGCAGAATGCCGTTCCTGTTACCATAGCCTTCATGATATGGCAGTTTGAAGGTTCGCTGGCTCTGGTTCTGCTCCTGACTCTTGTTCTCGGCTCACTGTTGGGTGTATCAGTGTCCATGCCTTCGAGCATAAGAAAGAGCCGCGAAGTCTCGAGCCTGAAGAAGAAAATCGCCGAGCTTGAAAACACTCTTCAGGGAGAGCGGCCAAACCTCTGAAAAGATGACTTTCTGACCATTTTCACCGTTTTACTAAACAAATCATTGCTGTCTCAGTGCAACTCTTTCCCAAAAATCCGTATGAAGGAAGGGTTTCAGCCCCGTCACAAAGGCCAACCGCTCAATCTCAATAATTTCCTAATTGGAGGATGCATGGTCAAAATCATAACTGTTTTCGTGTTGATCGCGCTCATGGGGGCAACCCTTAGTGCAGAAAGTCCCGGCGCAAAAGACAAAGTGTTTCCTTATCCAACTCGCCAGACTATATTGGATAATGGATTGAAGATAGTGACCATTCCATTCGACAGCCCGGGCATTATCTCCTACTATACGGTTGTGCGAACGGGTTCGCGCAATGAGGTTGAGCCGGGACTCTCAGGGTTTGCTCATTTCTTCGAGCATATGATGTTCCGCGGCACCGAGAAATATAGCAAAGACAAATACAACGACGTCCTCAAGTCCATCGGCGCGGATAACAATGCGTTTACGACAGACGACTACACAGCATATCACACGCTCGCCAGTGCTGAAGCCCTCGAGATGATCATAGATATCGAGTCTGACAGGTTCATGAACCTGAAGTACTCGGAAGAAGCTTTCAAGACAGAATCAGGAGCGATTCTGGGAGAATATAACAAGAATTACTCAAGCCCGTTCATGACGATCTTCGAAAAACTTCGCGATGCAGCCTATTCTTCGCATACGTACAAGCATACCACAATGGGTTTCTTGAAAGACATCATGGATATGCCGAACCAATACAAGTACAGCTTGACATTCTTTGACCGATGGTATCGTCCGGAATATTGCACAGTGATTGTCGTCGGCGATGTAAATCATGACAAAGTAGTGGCGTTGGCGAAGAAGTATTATGGCAGCTGGAAACGAGGCAGCTACGTACTCGACGTTCCAGCGGAACCACCCCAGACGGAGGAAAAGTTTGTTCCGATGTCATGGAAGGCTCAGACGTTACCGATCATCTCAATAGGGTACCGTGGTCCGGCATTCAGTGATTCGAAAATTGATATGCCTGCAATGGATGTGCTGTCACAAGTTTTGTTCTCGCAGTCTTCGGATCTGTTCCGGAAACTGGTAATCGAGGACCAGTCGGTGGAATTTGTTCAAGGTGGGGAGCAGGATCATAGAGATCCCGAATTGTTTATTATTACCACACGCGTGAAAGATCCGACCAACATCCAAAAAGTTCAGGATGAGATTTACTCGGCAATCGAGAAGGCAAAGACTTCCCCTGTTTCAGGAGAACAATTAGCGGAAATCAAGTCCTTTCTGAAATACAGCTACGCGATGGGATTGGACAATGCTGATGCGATCGCGCGAAGCATTACTCATTATGTTGCCATGACCGGCGATCCGGAGTCCGTGAACAAGGTATATTCCTTGTACGATAGCGTTACACCGGAAGATATCATGATGGTTGCAAATAAATACTTTGGTACAAGCAACCGGACCGTGGTGTTGTTAACGATGGAAGGAGCCAAGCAATGAAGAGACATTCAATACTACTCACCGGACTTTTGCTCTGCATTCTGAATGCGTTGAACATTCAGAGCATGAACGCCAAGACTCCTGTTAAGGTAACGGAGATTTATAGCGAAAACTCTCCGTTGATTACATTTCGCATCATCCTTCGCGCCGGCTCTATCAACGACATCAAAGGGAAAGAAGGCATCAATGGGCTCACTGCATTGATGATAACAAATGGTGGGACACAGGACCTCAAGTATCAGGAAGTTGTCGCGAAGTTGTATCCTTGGGCCGCAAATATCAGTGTTCAGCCCGACAAGGAAATCACAACATTTATCGGTCAGGTTCATCGCGACCATCTTGAAAAGTTCTACAAGCTTTTCTCTGACTTGCTGTTGAACCCGCGGTTCGATCCGGACGACTTTACCAGGAACAAAGATCTTGCACTGAGCTTCCTCGAAAAGAACCTTAGAGGAACTGACGATGAAAATCTGGGGAAAGAAGCGTTTGGAATCTCAATGTTTGCGAACCACCCGTATGGGACAGCAGACGCAACCGTTCAAGGTTTGAAGGCAACAACACTGGAGGACGTCAAGGCATATTATAAGAAGACCTACACTACGGGAAAGGTCTGGATTGGAATCGCCGGTGGATATCCAAAGTCCTTGATCGAACGCATGAAGAAAGATTTTGCGCGGTTGCCCGAAGGCAAATTTGTTCCCATCTCGCTTCCGAAGCCGGAGAAACCCCATGGTCTTGAAATTTCTTTCGTTGAAAAACCAGCGCGCGCCACAGCCATTTCTTTGGGTCATCCCCTTGATGTTACGAGGAAAGACAAGGACTTCTACGCGCTGATGGTTGCAAATTCGTACTTTGGTGAGCACCGGACGTTCAATGGTGTTCTGATGAACCGGCTGCGTGGTGATCGCGGTTTGAACTATGGCGACTACTCATACATAGAACGATTCACCGGCGGTACAGGAAGCGGCTCACGCTTCCCCAACGTGAACACGCCGCTACGACAACAGTCCTTCAGTATCTGGTTGCGCCCTACGCAGCCGGAGAATGCTCACTTTGCCGTACGTGCCGCAATGTATGAGTTGCAGAAATTTGTTGACGATGGTTTGACGGACGAGCAGTTTCAACAAACCAGGAAGTTTATTGCCAACTACTCGAAGCTCTGGGCCCAGACACTTGACCGCCGTCTTGGCTACAAGATGGACTCGGAGTTTTACGGAACAGATGACTATATCACCAGGATTGATAAGGAATTAAAAACACTAACGGTCAACGACGTCAACCGGGCAATCAAAAAACACATCGATCCTGCAAACCTGGAAGTGGCGATTGTTTCAGATGGCGCGAAGGCCCTGAGGGATTCCATGCTTGCCAATGCACCATCCCCGATTACCTACTCATCGCCGGTTTCCGAAAAAATACTGAATGAAGACAAGGTCATTTCGACTCTGCTTCTTCATATCAACAAAGCAAAATCGAAAGTTGTCCCTGTGAATGAATTGTTCGAAAACGAAAGCCCGGGCCAAACGCTGGAGCGAAAGGATGATGAAGTCAAGAAGTAACCTCTGATTTGAATTCCAACATTGTTATGCTATCTTAGGGCATCCTGCAAGGGATGCCTTTTTTATATTTCTCCATGACACTTACCAACTCCCAACGCCTCGCGCTTCGATACGACCATCATCTCTCCGTCACCGCAAATGCAGGGTCCGGAAAGACAATGGTCCTTATTGAGCGTTATCTCAGCTTGCTTATGAACGATGCGGCAACGGTACCTGAGGTAGTCGTTCTCACTTTTACCAAGAAGGCTGCGGGTGAACTACAACGCAGAATTGCCGAACGAGTAGATGAACAGTGTGCAGATGCTCGCAACAGGTTTCACCAAGATCGTGCGAACATGATTCGACAGCAACTCGCGTCCGCAAATATTGGTACAATAGATTCCTTCTGTACGCGAATCCTCCGTGAGCATCCCGTTGAAGCTGATGTTGATGCAGCGTTTGCAGTAGTCGAAGGTGTTGATCAACAGCTCTTGCTTCAAGAATCGATCAAGGAAACGTTCCATGCCGTTCTTGGTGGGTCGGTAAAGAACGATTTGAAAAAAGAGTTGGTTCAGGTCATTCGTCTCATTGGCAAATCGAAGGTCATGAGAATTATCGACGTTCTGACTCTGAAACGCGAACAGATGGAAAGGCTGACGGGTGAAAATGGGCTGTACTCGAAAACCGACAGTGAAATCCTTGAATTCTGGAGAAATCATCTGATTTCCTTTGTTGGAAAAGAACTGCGTGCAGATCAATTGATGCTCGACCTTGAGCGCATC
>JBGPGQ010000043.1:0-14838 GCA_041483995.1 Bacteroidota bacterium | reverse complement strand
GGGCCGCGCTTCCCCGACATGTCTGAGCCGTACAGCAAGAAACTGATAGCACTCGCCGAGGAAGTCGCCTTGAGCAGAAAGATCAGAACAGAGCGCGGCGTGTTTGTTGCCGTTCCTGGCCCGAACCTTGAAACACGCGCTGAGTATCGCTTCCTGCGTTTAATTGGTGCCGACGCGGTCGGGATGTCGACAGTACCGGAGAATATCGTTGCGAACCACATGGGCTTGCAGGTGCTCGGGTTTTCTATTATTACTGATGAATGTTTTCCCGATGCACTTCAGCCGGCGAACGTGGAAGAAATCATCGCGGTTGCCGCCAATACTGAACCGAAACTTACTGCGATTATGAAGGGGGTTGTGGAGCAATTGCCGGTTGCCGCGTAATTTCCGGCAGAGACTCTATGCAAGCGATGGGGAAAATACTGATTGTGGTGGGATTGGTGATTGTGGGAATTGGGACACTCCTCACATTCTTCGACAGACTACCGTTCCTCGGCAAACTCCCCGGCGACATCAGCATCAAGCGTGATAACTTCCAATTCTTTTTTCCGATTACAACAAGCATACTCGTGAGTGTTGTGATCAGTCTGGTGTTGTGGATTGTTTCTCAATTCAAAGGAAAGTGACAGTGATGCACAAAGCAATTGTTCCAACGGTGTTGTGTACGAATTAACGTAGAGCATGTTCAAGGAACTTACAGACAAGCTATCGTATCCTGCAGTTGAGCGGGAGATTCTCAAGTTCTGGAAGGAAAACCGGATCTTCGAGAAGAGCATCTCCACGCGCGAAGGGAAGCCGGGCTTCACATTTTATGAAGGCCCCCCGACCGCCAATGGTCGTCCGGGCATTCATCACGTAATGAGCCGGACGATAAAGGATCTGGTCTGTCGTTACAAAACAATGTCCGGCTATCAAGTGCACCGCAAAGCAGGATGGGACACGCATGGGTTGCCGGTGGAAATCGAAGTCGAGAAGCAGCTTGGCTTCAAGCATAAGGATGAGATTGTGAAGTACGGTGTTGCGGAGTTCAACGCAAAGTGTCGTGAGTCCGTCTGGAAATACAAGACCGAGTGGGAAGCAATGACCGAGCAGATGGGCTACTGGGTTGACCTCACGAAACCGTACATTACTTTTCAAAATAACTACATCGAATCCATCTGGTGGGCGTTGAAAAGGTTTTATGATGAAGGGATGATTTACAAAGGCTATAAGATCCAGCCGTACTGCCCGCGCTGTGAAACACCGCTCTCGTCGCATGAAGTTTCGCTGGGCTACCAGGACACGAAAGACCTGAGTGTGTACGTGAAGTTCAAGTTGAAAGCTGAGGAGAATACTTTCTTCCTTGTCTGGACAACAACACCGTGGACGCTCATCTCAAACGTTGCACTTGCTGTTCATCCGGACGTTGATTATGTCAAAGTCGAGAACAAAGGCGAGAAGCTGATTCTTGCCGAAGCACGACTTGGTGTGCTTGATGGCGAGAACGCAATTCTTGAGAGGATGAACGGTAAGCAACTTGCTGGACTTCAATATGAACGTCTCTTCAATTATCATCCGGTTGAAGTGAAGGCACACTACGTTGTTGAAGCCACCTTCGTTACTACCGGAGATGGTTCGGGCATCGTTCACATGGCCCCCGCGTACGGCGAAGACGACTATCAAACATCCAAGAAGTACAATCTGCCGACGATCCATCCAGTGAACCGGAGCGGCGAGTTCGGGCCGGAAGTAACTGACTTTGCTGGGAAGTTCGTGAAGGACGCGGACCCGCTCATCATTCAGAATCTGAAGGCGCGTCGCCTTCTCTATAAAAAAGAAACAATCACCCACAGCTATCCTCACTGCTGGCGGTGCAAGACACCGCTGTTGTATTATGCGCGGGACTCATGGTATATCAGCACCACGAAATACGCTGCTGAAATGATCACGCTGAACAAGCAAATCAATTGGGTGCCGCCGGAAGTTGGTGAAGGACGTTTCGGAAATTGGTTGGAAGAGAACAAGGATTGGGCGCTTTCACGCGATCGGTTCTGGGGAACGCCGTTACCCATATGGGTGTGCGATACGTGCAAGAAACAAAAGTGCATCGGAAGCATTGAAGAGTTTCGCAAGGGCAAGAACGTTTCTGAACCACTTGATCTGCACAAACCGTTTGTGGACAGCGTGACATTTACCTGTGAATGTGGTGGGACGATGAAGCGAACCCCCGAGCTTATCGATGTCTGGTTCGATTCCGGCGCGATGTCGTTCGCACAGTGGCATTACCCGTTCGAGAATAAACAGTTGATAGATTCCGGTGAGCAATATCCCGCCGATTTCATCTGTGAGGGTATCGACCAGACACGAGGGTGGTTCTATTCGCTCCACGCGATCGGCACATTTCTTTTTCACAAGCCCGCGTACAAGAATCTGATTGTGAACGAACTGATTCTTGACAAAGAGGGGCAGAAGATGTCGAAGTCGAAGGGTAACACGGTGAACCCGTTCGACACGCTGGCGAAGTACGGGGCCGACACAACGCGTTGGTACCTTATGACGACAAGCCCGCCATGGCGTCCAACGATGTTTGATGAAGAAGGACTTGGCGAGGTGCAACGGAAGTTCTTCGGAACATTGCTCAACACGTACGCATTTTTTACACTCTACGCGAACATCGATAAATTTACGTATGCGGAACATCGTATACCCGTCTCCGAACGACAGGAAATTGATCGGTGGATTCTTTCGGCGTTGAATTCATTGATTGCGCGGTACACGGGCTATATGGAAGCGTACGACGTTACCAAGGCCGCGCGCAGCGTGAGCGACTTCACAATAGATCAGCTCTCCAACTGGTATGTTCGTAGGAACCGTCGCCGTTTTTGGAAGAGCGAAATGGGGAAGGATAAAACCGCGGCCTACCAGACACTCTACGAGTGTTTGATCACCATATCCAAGCTGATGGCGCCGTTTGCACCGTTTCTTGCAGAGGAGTTGTACCGTAATCTGAATGCGGCAACAAACCGCGAGAGTAACGAGTCGGTACACCTTGCCCTTCTTCCGACCGTCGAACGAGAGGCCGTAGACGAAGCCCTGGAGACGAGGATGGAGCGGGCCGAGAAGATTGTCATGCTTGTGCGTGCGATGCGAATGAAGTCGAACCTGAAGGTCAGGCAGCCGCTGAGACGTATCATTCTTCCGGTTGCGAATGCTGCAGACCGCGAGGCCATCTCGCAGATGGAGGGTGTCATTCTTGAAGAAATCAACGTGAAGGCCATCGAGTATGTGAGCGATGAATCGGGAATTGTGAAAAAGCGCGCAAAAGCGAATTTCAAATCAATCGGACCGAAATTTGGTAAGTCTGTTCAACATGTTGCGGGACGTATTAAGGAATTGAGCGTTGCGGAAATTAGTACACTGGAGCGCGTTGGCGTACTGGCTCTGTCCATCAACGGCGATACGTTCACCATCAGCACGGAAGATGTTGAAATTGTCCGTGAAGATATCCAAGGCTGGATGGTTGAATCAGACGGTGGTTTGACGGTTGCCCTTGATACAGCGTTGGATGACGGATTGATCGCGGAAGGTCTTGCGCGCGAATTTGTCAATCGGATTCAGACCATGAGAAAGGAAGCAGGCTTTGCAGTAACAGACAGGATCAACATTCATTTCCGTGCATCTGATGCACTTCGCTCTGCGATCCAACGGATGACCGACTACATAAAAACGGAAACACTTGCAGTTGAATTGGTGGATGGCTCCCATTCGGGAGAATATTCATCAACACTGGAAATAAATGGAGAAGAAGTTGAGGTTGGAGTTGAACGTCGAACTCACATGCAACATATCGTTACTTAAGGAGAAACAATGAGTAAGCAAGGGAAAAGGGCAATCGTCAAGTCAACTGTTGAGATTATGAAAGAGAAGGCGAGTGCCCGCGCGAAGCAGCTCAAGAAGGCGAAGGCGAACCTCAAGAAGGCAACGGCTGTCAGGAATATCAAGCTCGGCCTGGAACGGGCCGCGTCCGGCAAGGTTGAGATTTCGAAGGCAACGCTCTCGAAAACGTACAGCGCAAAAGAGCTGAAGCATTTCAAGGAACTCATTCTTGGGAAACGCAAAGAAACCATCGAGGAGCTTGATACCCTCAAGGAGAGCATGATGGATGTGACTACCGGAGAGTATGTGAGCGAAAACTCCACGTATTCGTTGCACATGGAACAGGGGACCGATGCAATGGAGCGCGAGAAAACATTTTTGTTTGCATCGCGTGGCAGCAAGTTCGTGAACCAGCTTGACGACGCTCTTCTCCGCATCGACGCCGGAACGTACGGCGTGTGCAGGGTATGTCAATTGCTTGTGCCGAAGGAGCGCCTCGAAGCAGTTCCTACTGCGCAGACGTGCGCAGAATACAAGAACACGAATCTGCCGTGTGAACGTGGCAGAGTTGCTCTTGCAAAGAAGCGCTGAGGTACGACGTGCGCGTACTTTTATTTTCAGGGATTATCGTTCTGTGCGATCAAATTACGAAACTGCTCGTGAAGGGGATTCGCATTCCCCGGCTTGGTGTTTCCATTGAAGGAATGCAGTATGGTACCAGCAAACCCATACTCGGAGAGTTCTTTCGGTTCACCTATATCGAGAATCCGGGCATGGCGTTTGGAATTGATATCGGTGGCAAGCTTTTCTTCTCAATTTTTTCGATAGTGGCCAGCGGAGCAATACTTGTGTACCTTTACCGTGCTCGGCATGAATCGAAAGGGTTCCGTATTTCACTTGCAATGATTCTCGGCGGAGCAATCGGCAATCTGATTGATCGCGTTTTTTACGGTGTCATCTTCCACGAGGCGCCGCTGTTCTATGGAAAAGTTGTCGATTTTTTTGACGTGGATTTCTTCAACATCGATATTTTAGGGTATCATCTTTCCCGCTGGCCCGTGTTCAATATCGCAGATGCGTCAGTCACTGTAGGAGTAGTGTTGCTACTTTTCTTTCATCGTACTACAGAAGATGCTCATGCATTGTCGGTCCCTGTTGATCCCACTGTGTCCTTGCCTGTCTCATCTGCTGAGGCCGATGGAGATTCTCCCTCTCCGTCCCCAGAACGTCCTGTCTCATGAATGCCCTACGAATTTGACATAGTTGTCCCACCCGGGAAGAAGAAAGAACGTCTTGACGTCTTTCTAACCAATCATGTTCAGAACGCGACCCGAACCAAGGTTCAGCGTGCAATTGAGGGCGGCAGCGTTCTCGTGAATGGTAATACTGTCCGTTCGAGCCATCCCGTAGCTCCGGGTGAGGTTATTCATGTGACTCTTGCGAAATCACCTCCACAGGAAGCTTTACCGGAAAACATTCCTCTGGACATTGTGTACGAAGATGCTGCCCTTCTTGTTGTGAATAAGCCTGCAGGGATGGTAACGCATCCTGCGTACAGCAATTACTCGGGAACGCTCGTCAATGCTCTTCTCTATCATTGTAATACTCTTTCCACGGTGAACGATCCGACGCGTCCGGGTATTGTTCACAGGCTGGACAAGGATACGTCGGGTCTTATGGTGGTTGCTAAAACCGATTACGCGCACGCAAAGCTTGCACAACAATTTGCCAAACGAACGATCAGCCGTCAGTATCAGGCAATTGTGTGGGGAGTGTTCGATGAGAAAAAGGGAATCATTGAGACATACCTTGGCCGAAGCAAGTCCGACAGAAAGAAAATGGCCGTGGTAAAGGAAGGCAAAAATGCAATAACAGAGTATGTTGTCCTTAAACAATTTCCATATTGTTCTCTTGTGCGGTTGAAGTTACAAACAGGCCGCACACATCAGATTCGCGTTCATCTCGCGCACGTCAATCATCCGGTGTTTGGTGATCCGACATACAACGGCAGGCACATTGTCTGGGGACCGGGAACCGCGGCCCAAAAGGGTGACGTGCAGCGCATGCTGAAGATACTCCCGCGTCAAGCCCTTCATGCTAAGACTATTGGCTTTGTTCATCCGGATTCGCGTGAGAAGATGGAGTTCGATTCAAAACTTCCTGATGATATGGCTCAAGTGCTTGCTATTCTGGAAGAAAACTAACCCTCAGGTCATTCTTTCCCTGTCGATTGCTTGTTTTTGATACACAAGGGTAATATATTAAAGCAAAGATGTCTCTCTTTTTTCTTGATACCCCCACCAACCATTTCGTAGGAGGCACGATGAAACAATTGCAACAATGGTACCGACTTGCGCGAGTTGCCCTTGTAGCTATGGCGCTACTACTTACGACAGCGAAGTCCTTTGCGGAGGACTCGGACCTGGAAAAAGCAGTTAAGGCTTTCAACCAGGATGCGGTGAAAGGATACATTCAGCCGATGGCAGATTTTTTTGGAGCGAACATGAGCGGAGGGTGGTATCACTCAGCCGCTATTCCACAAACGGGATTCAATCTCTCTGTGAATGTCATTGCAATGGGCTCGGTAGTTGGAGATGATCAGAAAACGTTCACTGCAAATGCACCGCCAGGATTCAATCCCGGCACATTCAAAACTGCTACAGTGTTCGGCGGTACGGGTGGGACTGTAACGGATCAGAATACCGGTTTCTCGTATCGTGGCTCTGATGGCGCGCTCAATGCTACATTGTTTCCTCTCGCTACGCTGCAGGTTCATATCGGGAGCATTTACGGAACCGAGGCGATCATTCGGGGACTGCCTATCCCTCAAGTGAGCGGTGCTCCAAAAGTTACATTTCTTGGATTTGGTGTCCGGCACAGCATTAGCCAGTACATTCCCAGTGTTCCCGTTGATATAGCCGCGGGTATCTTCTACAATCATATCTCATTCGGCGACCTGATTGATATGAAGAGTTTTGCTTTTGGCGCTCAGGCAAGCAAAAGTTTTGCTGTTCTTGAAGTCTATGGCGGTTTCGCGTATGAGAAGAGCTCAATGGATGTTACCTTCACCTCAACAAATGTAGGAAGTCCCAATGTCAATATCAGTCTTGACGGCGCCAACAACTTCCGCGCTACCATAGGTCTTGGTCTCAATCTTGCTGTGTTGCATCTGTTCGGCGATGTAAACGTTGGTTCTGTAACAAACTTCTCAGCCGGTCTTGGCTTTGGGTTTTAATAATTGTCTCCCCAGACTATAACATATTCAGGAGAGTAATATGAAAACTAAATTGCTGCTTGTTGCCCTCTTTGTTGCGATGACGACAACGGGGTTTGAATGTTTCAATGATCCGATCATAGTTTCCATCGATCTTACCCCTTTCTCGAAATGCTACGACATCAATCCCGGACCCAATCCTTCCTATAATGGCATTGCCACCATTGATCCGAACACTCTTATGGATGAAAGCTACCGAGACAAGGTTGTTGACGCGAGGGTTTATGATATCACAGTTCAAGTTGGTGGTACTTTTTCGGGAAGCGTAACAGTTGGTCAAGTTTTCATCAATGACTTTTTGCTTTTATCGTATAGCGGGACTTGGGCGGAGTTTTCGACCCCCCAGTCGCTCCTGGGAGGATCAACGCATGTCACACCTCAATCCGCTGGGGTCCAAGAGTTGATTCGCGTGCTAAAGCAGAAACCGATTCCCCCCGTTACTCTTAGATCCTCTGGAACTCTTGTGGGAGTTGGAGTGCCACCAGTTCCCGCGGGCCTTTCTGTGTGTGTTAATGTCTACGCGCAAGCAGATGGGGACATAAAAAATTAGTCTACAGGGCTCAGCATCAGGTTTTCGAACCGCCCGTTTATCAGCCTCTGCAGTAGTTCAGCAGAGGCTTTTTGTTATGTACCGATCAACACATTTGCATTCAGATCCCTGTATCTGCCCGTTTCTTTGAATCTTTCATGGGGAAGAAGCCTTTTTTGCTAATGACCACGTGAACAAAGGAGGTCAACGAGCCTGCCTTGATTGCCTTCTTTGTCTTTCGTAAATTTGAAACCATGAACCCAACCAACCTGTTAGGCCTCACTCAACACAAGCTTGCTGATTTTGCCGATCAAATCGGTGAGCCGCGCTATCGCGGCAAGCAGATTTTTACGTGGCTCTACACTAAAGGAGCCAGAAACTTTAGCGCGATGAGCGATCTGCAGAAGGAGCTACGTGACCAGCTCTCACAGGCAGCATGCATTGAGGGCATCACTCTTGTCAGCTCCCAACCATCACGCGACGGGACGACAAAATTTCTCTTTGAGCTTCATGACGGTCTGAAGATCGAGAGCGTTTTGATCCCTCCTGCCACCGCATTCAAGAGCCTGGAAGCTGCCCGTGAGGAAGAGCAACAGAGACTTACTCTTTGTATTTCCTCCCAGGCCGGTTGTCCGTTGGATTGCAAGTTCTGCGCAACCGGAACGATGGGTTTTCTTCGGAACCTTAGTACGGGCGAAATCATTGACCAGGTTTTGCAGATCAAACGAATCACCGACAGGAAGATCACCAATATAGTCTTCATGGGAATGGGTGAGCCGATGATGAACTATGACAACGTCATGAGTTCAGTCGAGATTATTTCCAGCGGAATGGGCATTGCGGCAAAACGGATAACATTATCCACTGCGGGATGGGCGGAAAAGATCAGGCAAATGGGTGATGAGAAGCGAAAGGTGAAACTTGCGGTCTCGCTTCACAGCGCTATTGATGAGACGAGGGCAAAGCTGATGCCGATCAATAAGAAGTTTGATTTGGACTCGTTGCTTGCATCGATTGAGCATTATTATTCCTGCACAAAACAGCGGGTAACATACGAATACATTTTTTTTGAAGGAGTGAATGACTCAGATAGAGAAGTCGCTCAGCTTGTCAAGTTTGCGCGTCGTGTGCCATCCAAGATCAATGTTATTCCCTATCATTCCATTTCCTTTACTCAGCCTGTTGGGTTGGGCGCGGAACTCCGGCCCTCGTCCCGTATGAACCAGATCGTTGAGAGACTTCGAACCCACAATCTCACTGTGATGGTACGGAGCAACGCGGGGGAAGATATCGCGGCCGCGTGCGGGCAACTGGCAGTACGCTCCGAACGCCACTTGCGAAGGCAACCCAAAAAGGTCAGTGTTGCTTGACGAGAATTCCACCATCAAACCTAACTAGGAACCAGTAACAATGCGACTTATCCTTTTCGGGCCGCCGGGAGTAGGGAAGGGCACACAAGCAAAGATTCTTTCAGAAGATTATGGTGTTCCACATATATCAACGGGCGACATGCTTCGCTCCGCCGTCGCGGCAGGAACTGCCCTAGGAAAGAAAGCAAAGGCGATCATGGATGCCGGGCAGTTGGTACCTGACGATATTATGATCGGCATTGTGCGTGAAGTGTTGGGCTCGCAGCGCGCAAGCAAGGGCTTCATTCTCGATGGCTTCCCGCGAACGATTGAGCAAGCCAAAGCCCTGTCAACTATCTTCAAAGAATTGGGCATCAAGGAGTACACCGTCGTGAATTTCGAGATTGACGACGAAGAAATCATCCGCCGCCTTGCGAATCGTCTCGTCTGCAAGAACACTGGAAGAGTCTATAGCACCGAGATCGATACGGTAAGCAAGGACTCTCCCTGCCCGGATTGTGGCGGTCCGCTTCTCCTGCGGGATGACGACAAGGAAGAAACCGTACGAAAGCGGCTGAAAGTGTACCATACCACGACAGAGCCAGTCATCAACTATTATAATGAAGGCGGAGTTGTGGTGAACGTCGATGGTGCAGGCTCCATAGATGTGGTGCATCGCGAGATCAAAATGATGATGGAAGAATAGCAGATACTGCACACTACGGACGCGACATTCACACTGGCCATCTATTGATTTCCTCCCAATGAAGAACCCTCACAATAAATTTCCTCTGATTGTTGCTCATCGCGGAAGTTCAGGCTCGGCTCCTGAGAACACGATGGCTGCATTTCGCCTGGCCATTGAAGAGGGTGCTGATATGATCGAGCTGGACGTTCGCATGACGAAGGATTTCCACATCGTCGTACATCATGACAGGGATGTAAGTCGCACGACCAACAGCAAGGGGTTCATTTGGAACCTGACGCTGAACCAGATACGAATGCTTGATGCCGGCTCCTGGTACTCTTCAAAATTCAAAGGGGAGCAAATCCCTACGTTACGGCAGGTACTGGAGATGATGCCTCCACACATGAGAGTGAACATCGAAGCAAAAACGGATGGCGACCCGCGGAAGCGACTTGCGTTCGAAGAATCATGTATCCTTATCATTATGGAAAAACGCTTCGAAGACCGTGCGTTGGTCTCTTCGTTTGATCACAAATTCATAGCCCGTCTGCACAAGCTTTTTCCTGCGATCAAGACCGGCGCGCTTTATTTCCCTGTGCGCGACGCAGCAAAAAAACCTTCGAGTATCGCGCGCAAGACCGGAGCTTCGGCATTTATCTGCAAACATACGCAGCTCCGAGAAAACATTGCCGAAGATGCACACAGACACAAGATCATGCTGGCAACATATGTTATTAACACTGTCGCGGATCTTGAAAAGACCAGTCGCCTCGGAGTTGATGCAGTAATTACAGATTTTCCGGGGCGGATACGAAAGGCACTCAGGAATCATATTCGGGATGCTGAACCAAAGCCTTAGCCCCATTTCCCCATTCTTGTATCTCCCCTCAAACTTCTCTATATTTTGCGCATCATAAACCAATTCCTTGCGCATGCGATTCTCAACGTTATTTGCCTTCTTTCTTTTTTCCACTGTTGGTTTGATCAGCGGTCTTACCGGTTGCCGGAAAGAAATCAGTCCTGAACAGCTCCAGGCAGATTCCGCGCTCGTTCGGGCAAGAGATGCAATTGCTCTCGGCCAGCATCACAAGGGCCGAGCACTGCTCATTGCTGCATTGTCTTTTGACGAACACCTGAACCGAATTGCACAGGTTGCAGAGGAATTCAAACTTCTTGCCGAAAACTACGGAGAGGCAGCGGAATTTGACAGCGCCCTATCCATGTATTCCCGTGCAAGTGATCAATACAGTTCTCTGGCTGAGAGGGACAGTGTGTGCGTTCTTACACTAAAAGCCGCGTCGCTGTATCGGTTGATGGGCATGGAGAAAAAGGCATATAGCGTCCTCATTGAAGCCCTCCGCTTGAGCCAGGTGTTTGGCGAAATTGAAGGTGCTCGCGAGATTCAATGGGCTTTGGTGCCTGTTTGCCGCGCATTGCATAAGACAGGGGAAGAAACAAAGATTCTCACAGAACTTCTGAACGGGTATATCGTTGCCGGAGACTTTCTCGGCCAGGCGCGCCTACACTTCGAAATAGGAAAATCGAAACAGTATCGTCAAGAATATAACGGAGCTGTCGAGAGTTTTCTGCAGGGTCTTACGTTTGCCGACCAGGTAGGGGATTCTCTTCTCTCAATTCAATTGTTGATGAATCTCGGGCAGAGTTACGGCGCCCAGGGAAAATCTGCAGATGCTTTCAAAACCTACACTGAAGGATTGAAACGGTCGGATGTCACGAGCAACTCTTCCCCCTTGCGGGAAGAGATTCTCATGCACGTTGCTAATATCTACTACCGCAACGGCCAGCTCGGCGAAGCAGCCCGCTTCTACCGCGCCGCGCTTGGGTCTGTTGTGAATGGCCCGAACAAAATAGCGGAAGGGTATTTGTTTATTCAGCTCGGTCACTGTGATGTTGCTACTCCCACAACATTAGATGAAGGCATCAAGAACTACAATACTGCACTTGAGTTATTCAATGGGGTGTCGTATCTGCCTGGAAGTGTGTACGCTCTTACGGGTCTCGGTAGGTCGTTACAACGACAAAACAAATTTGCGGAGGCTATCGAGTATTTCAAGACGGCGATTGAACAGAGTGAACTCGTGATCGGGGAGCGTGCAAACAAAACCATCTTTGATGAATGCAAGCAAGTATTCTTCAACGATCCGTTACCATCGGCGTATGATGGCATGATTGAATTGCTGCTTCAGCTTGGAAGATATGATGAAGCATTCTGGTATGTTGAACGACGAAACTCAAGGGAGTTGTTCGATGTTCTGGGTGCTCTTGATGCGCATACCCGCAACGATGGTGCGAATGTAGCGTTGCAGGAGTACGATCATCAGAAGAGGCTCCACATTGGAGCCGAACATCAATATGCCCGGCTCCTCATGACCCATTCATCGGATAAGGAACTTCTTGCCGATGTTCGAGGAGCTCTCGATCGCACCACAAAAAGCCTTCAGGACGATGGGGGGAGAGTTGTTGTGGCTGCGCCGGAGCTGTCTCCGATGGTGAGGATTACCCATCTTGGTCTGGCTGAAACCCAAAAACTCCTACCGGAACGAACGGCGCTTATTGAGCATGTTGCCACAAGTCGTTCTCTGTACATGTTCATTGTGACTCGGGCAAAAGCTGCGGTGCAAGTTGCTGCGTTGGAAAAGAATCGCCTCCTCCCAATGGTAAAGGAATTTATGGATTTGCTGCGCATACGTGCCGCGTATGCAGACTCCGCTGCGACACAGGCCAGTCCGGCGGATTCTCGTTTCAAGGAGCTCACCGGTTTGCTCTACGGTACGCTGATCAGACCGATGGAGGCAAACCTGGTGGGGCTCACGAAGCTGCTTCTTGTTCCGGATAAGGATTTTGCGTCATTTCCGTTCCACGCCCTGCGAAAGGATGCTGGCCGCGCGCGCAGTCCATACCTCATTGAGCAATACGCGGTGAGCTATCTGCCGGCAGCGGTTTCCCTTTCCATGAAAAGTACGCCCACACAATCTGCTCATGATGTTGTCGCCTTGGGTTACCCTGGAGAGACTTCATGGGATGTCGAGTATGAATTGCGCGACATACGCGCTTTCAATAAGGACGCACGTTTATATTTCAACCAGCAGGCCACCCTGGCCACGTTGCAAAGGGAGCAGGCAGATATTGTACACATTGCCGCCGAGTTCCAGTTTGACCCGCAGGCACCGGGTAATTCGTATCTCGTACTCTCGGACGGCAAGGCGTTCAATACAAGTCAGTATGTGTTCTGGGGCGAACTGTTTTCTCTTCCAGGCTTTTCCACCGTGATCCTTTCTGATCTGAGTAACAGTGGAGGTGCGATCCATGGTGCGCAGCCAATGATTTTCTTGATGAATGGCAGCAGGACAGTAATCCTCAACGGATTGCCGTCAATGAGGAGAGCGAAAAAGGTTTTTGGTGAGATCTTCTACACGTCATTGCTTGCCGGTAGTACGAGTGCGGCAGCATTCAGGCAGGCGCAGATGGAGATGATTAAGGATCCGCACGACGCTTCTTCGTATTTCTGGGCGCCGTTCTTTCTTTGGGGCCAGTGATTATCGGCGCCGTATCTTCACGCTTCCAAGTCCATTGTCGATCCGGATGTTCATTTTTCCAGCAGCGGTTTCAAAGTTGTCGCTGAGGTAGCTGTTGTCTCCGGTCGCATGAAAGTCTTTGTCACAGTTCAGGCGTGAGATCCAACTTTCATCGCAGTAAATCTTCGCCCCCACGTCATCGGGGATAATGACCGTCAACAGACCGAGCCCTACCTCAATATCGATGTCCACCTCGTTTTTTAGCGATCCATTGAAATCAAGCGTGTACGATCCGACGCCGCCTTTGAATGTGAAACGTTTGAAATTTGCGTTGCCTAAATTGCGACCATGAAACTTGCTGACGCCGGTTTCTATATTAATGTTATCGATGGTTGATTTATTGGGCTGATCAAAGGAAAGATTCACATCGCTTGCGCCCGTTGAAAGATTGAAGTCTTTCACCTGCAACCCCGAGAGATCAAAGTCGCCGTTGCCAACCCCGAGCTCCACGTCGAACGAGATAGGTATCGCATCGCTGTATTTCAGGTACCATTTTCCGTCCTTAACGTCGCTGATCTTAAACGAGCCTTTCTTGTGTTCTCCCTCTTCGTGTCCCTCACCCAATGTCAGGTCCATATAGCCAACGCGATTGCGGACGGCATAGTCAATACTGATGCCAGGATCTGCTTCGTCCTTGTAGACTCCGTCGGCGATCAGGATTTTTTCAGACTCGCCCTTTGAAATGAAAACGCTTCCGACACTAGACGAGAGAACGACAGTGATTTCCTTCTCGGTCGTTCGTCCGATCTCCCTTGATCCGCCATCATCAGCAAACGCTAATGCGCACCACGTTGCAAGAACGATGCACGCCATGGTGAATAAAAGGCTTATGGAAACTATGCGGGTTTGCATATCTCTCATACGTTTCGGAGGAGCGAATTGTTACGCACGATCAATAGCTGCGTATTTTGTCTCTTAAATACTTATAGAGAATCTCACGCGCTCGAAAAATGTGGGCCTTAACAGTACCAATTGGGAGTTTCAGCAATTTGGCGATTTCTTCATAGCTTTTCTCTTCAGTATGGCGAAGCCGGATTACCCGCTTGTATTTCTCGGGCAAACGGGCTATGGCCTCATTCATGAGTTGAGCCCGCTGGTTCCGGATCAATTCCATATCTGTTTCGTAGGACTCATCTGAGAGCTCGAACGCATAATCGCTGTCTTTGGACTCTATGGGTTTATTGATGGAATATGTCTGCAGTTTTCTCTTGCGGATGTAGTCAATACAATTGTTGGTGGCGATCTTGTAGAGCCAGGTGGAAAACGCATATTCATCATTAAAGCTCTGCAACGAGCCGAATGCTTTGATGAATGCCTCCTGAGTCAGGTCCTCGACCTGCTCCTTATCCCTGACCATCCTGTAGATAAAACTGAAGATGGGATCATGGTATTTTTTCATTAACAGTTTGAACCCCTTGTCATCACCTTTCAGGGCTGCCAGGATCAGTCGGGAATCTTCTGCGCGTGAGTCGAGTTTTCGCTGTTCATGTGGTTCAACAGGAGAAAGAGCTGGCGCTTTATGTGGACGGGGTTTCTTGGGCATTGAG
>JBGPGQ010000042.1:0-14974 GCA_041483995.1 Bacteroidota bacterium | reverse complement strand
GTCCTATTAACAGCGTAACGGTCGCACTGCTGTCCAATTCAAAACGCAGCTCGTATTTTCCTTCAGCATCGGTAACATCGGTGGCTGAAATTCCAGAAACGCTTTGAGCCTGCAGAGTAACGCCGGCAAGTGGTGCGGCTGTAGCACCGTCGGTGACCACACCGCTAATAACCGCTTCACCTTGTGATGCCGTGGCTGAATCTTCCTTGCACCCTGTGAGCACTGCCGTCAGTATCGCAATGAAAATCAGACCAGAAGCAATATTTTTTTTCATGTGCTTTTCCCTGAGAAATTAGAACTCAATGGACTTAACTTATTGTTGACGTTCACGAAGATGTTGCTCTTCCCGTACCTTACTGTCATGCCATCGGTCAAATACTCCGGACTCCTGGGTCTTTTGCGTAATTCGTTCCTGTAAAGTGGGCACAAGCTCAGCTTTCATCAGTATCACAAGTTCTTTCTTCTTCACCTCATCTCTATTATACCCAAACAAATAGCGCAATCCGAACACGTACCATGGAAGGTCTTTCAGAAATGGAATACCGGTGCGCACAGTACTTGTTTCATTATTATACAATCCGCCTATAATCGTCTCTTCTCCATCGAGTAGAAGAACATTCGTGTTCGCCTTTGTTTTGTTGATGATCGTGCTTATAGCCCCGGGAATGACAGAGCTTCTTTCCACGTCCACAACCATGTGAACAAAATTCACCCCCTGCTCATTGATAACCTGAGGTTTTACCTTTATGATAGTTCCAGCACTGTAGAACTTGTCAATGAGATTACCAGCAAAATCTCGTTCCTTCACTGAAAAATCCTGACCAACCTGAATACGACCTTCTTCGCCTGATCGAACAGTGACTTGTGGGCCGGAAAGAACTTCACCCATATCGTAATTCGAAAAAACACGTGCCACTAAATCTATGTTCGCGAAGCTGACTTTGGGTGTTATGCCTGCTTCAAATATTGTGCTGGAGACCCTTTCCGCACCGCCAAAGGTTGCATCAACTGCAACGTCTTTCGTGCTCTTCATGAAGTTCCAATTAACGCCCACCTCATCAAGCTTGTTGAGGTTCACTTCAAAAAAGACAGCGGAAATTTTTATTTCGCGGCTCCTGAATGTTGCCAACTCCTTTTGTATATCACCCACCGGACCCGTGGCTTTCGCACCGCTCGCGTCTGCAGTTGCACCTCCCAGACCTGTGATCTGGATGTAGTTTTCGTATTCAGTATACCAGAGATCATTTTTACGACAGATGGCATCAAGCGCATCACGCCATGGCATTCCCTGAACGTCAATATTGATGGGCATCGCCCGCCGGTCCGTATCGATGATAATCTTGTGGACAAACTTGTTGCTAACTTCACTTATTACACCCAGGGCTTTGTCCATCGGTGTAGTAGGCGCAATTGAAACAAGTTCATCTGGAGCTGTATATTCGCGGAATGCCCGCTTCTCTGCCGGGGCGGTTCCCTGACCCACCATCGTAGTCATAGATGCAAATACAAGGGTCAGTACAATGAAGATTCGCTGCGTTTTCATAGTGTCCTCTGTCCTATTTTTGTACGACGTTTTGAAGGGTTCCGTACCGGATTTTCAATTCAACTTTCTCAATGATTCCACCCTTGTTCAATGTGCATTCTATCCGACCCTGATCAGGAATGATTCTTGTGACATATCCCAAGTATACTTCATCGCCTTCTTGCAACGTCTGGATTCTGTTGTTCTGATCGAGAACAAATGCCTTCCCAGGAATCACTGCCTTAAGGTCCGACCTTTCAATCTCGACAAGGCCACGGAGATTCGGTGGGATCCCGCTGGAAATAACTGGGGAAAACGGGTCGGCATTCAAGTAGTTCGGCGTGATTGAGCGTTCACCCAATGAGCTTGAGAGTTCGGATACCGATGAATAATACGCATGCACGACCATCTCAAACGTGACAATAATCCGACCTTCTTCCTTGTCGGACGGCGCCACTTCCAGTCCTTTGATATTCAGCGTCTTAATCTTATAGAGCTTGCGGCCGTTTTCCAGATACCAAACGAATTTGTAAAAGTTTTCGAAAGGAGCTTCACCCTTCAGGTTGTAGACATTATATCCGTAGTTTCCACTCGACACAGGGCCATTGTAAAGCATATTAAGCTTTACTTCTCCACCAAGATCAATAAGCCTGCTAAAATAGGCATAGGTCTGCGAGGTAACGTCGACTGGTGGAATGTCTTTGTTCCTATTTTCCCATCTCTTCTTGGTGTCTGCAACGGTCGCGCTCAAGTCGTTGAACTGGTTCATGAGATTGGGGGTGTTCTGCAACTCCACATCAATGCGCTTCACATCAGCCTCAATCTTTGCAAATTTCCTAGGTTGATTGAAAGCGCGAATGTACGTGCCCACTCCGAGAACCAGGAGAAGCAAAACACCGAGCACGATACTATTTCGTATTTTGTATGACACAGCGTCTCTCCTTTATTCTAGTCAGCGTGATGGCTGCCCCGTTGATGGGCTTGGAACCTCAATTGAATACTTATACACAGTCTGTTCCCGGATTTCCTGAACGGTCACTTCCTTCAGAAGTGAGTTGTCAAACAACGTGGACAGGCGCGGAATTCGAGTCCTGTACACAGTAAACCCGTTCATGGTCAACACACCGGCATCGGTCGTTGTAAACTCAGTGAGCCATATTGAATTCAAGTCTTCAACACCATGACTGAGTTGTGTGAAAACCTTGCTCCAACGATCACTTCCAGGGACCAGTGTGTCATATAGGGCAAGGGAGGCTTGATAACGATCAAGCTCCGCTTGCAGTGCCTGAATAGAATTCGTGAGTGTCTGATTCTCAGCAAGCTGTGTCTCCTTGCGTTCCAACAAATCCCGCTCTTGTGCGATTTCTTCATTCTTTTTGCCGATCTGCCAAGTGAACAGAAATGCCGAGAGAAACAGGAGCGATAGGAGAAGATAGCCATGCCACGAGAGTTTAAAAACTCGCTGCCCCTCACGAACAGAAGACGGAAGCAGGTTGATATTGTAGACTCGCTCGTTGTCCGAGTCAAGAACTTTCCACGCAGCACCGATAGGAACCGCAAACTCAGAAACTGCTTCCTGTTGTTCCGCAGGAAGCGGGCTTGTATCAAGCTGCGGCGCAAGCAAATAGTCCACTTCTTGATCCGGAAGCTGCTGGGTCAAAAAATCCTTGAACCCGATTCTGCGACATTCCCCAGCGAGAATAATTCTACTGATACGAGGAATTGCAAGGTTGTCCTGCTCGAGGAGAAGACGACTATATACCGTGTTCTGCAAGTTCGGTGAATCGTAACCTTCACCGAGGATAGGAGCAAACTGATAGAACTGGTTTCCTCGCATGAAAATAAGTCGTGTAAACTCTACGCCGACGTAAATGATCACAGAAACTTCTTGCGGCTGCAGGTTGTAGTTCAATCTCACCATATTCAACAATGAGATATCAGCACTATCGATAGCAGGTATCCGCGGGACCCTATTACCGATAAACCCCTTGATGCTTTCGAGAGAATTTATCAGACTTAGACCATCCTCGCGAACGACACAAAGAAGATTTCCTTCATCCGTCGTAATCGCATCAACGGCATCAGCAGCAGGCTGGAAGGCACGGATGTTTCTCAACTCGGCAAGGATTCCTTCTTTGAGCTTTTTCCCCTTCAGACCGAGGTCGCTCTCCAATATGTGATAGTAGAGTGCGGGCTCTGCGATACTATAGGTAAGGGAATACTTGTTGGATGGATACTGAGCAAGCAGTCCAAGCAATACCGCGTTGTTGTCCTCTGATTGGCCGGCAGATGAGGATTCAATGTCTGGGGTGTCAGTAACTGTAAACCCGTCCGCGCCATCAGCAAACGCGGGTACACCCACGTCTGACAATTTGCGCTCTTCGAGCTTTGAAACGAGGGTACCTGACCTTAGTTCATTGACTGTGACCCTCTTTCCTTTGACACTAAGATGAGCAAGCTTTATGTCTAACCCATCAACAAAAATACCAAGGACTGTTTTTCCGCGTCCCGTCATGGAAGCCATAGGGGAGCTTTCCGTTTGTTATTGAAAGTTTATTGAACGACTTCTCATCAAGAACTATAACTAATCTCCTACAGATGTCAAATTCATAATTTGTTGGAATCGTCTCTTGTTATTAGCCGTAACGATTGCATTGTCCAGAGATATCTTCTTTTGAAGATAGAGTCGTTTGAGATCCTGTTCAAGAGTTGTCATTCCCAGGTCTGCAGATTCTGCCATCATTTGATAGATCTCGCCCGTGTTGTTATTCTTAATTGCTGCGCGAACAGAAGGAGTCATGACCATGATCTCCTTCGCTAATGCCAACTTTCCATCGAGACTCGGAACCAGCTTCTGTGACATTACACAACTCAGTGTATCGGCAAGACGCAATCGAACACGTTCTTGCTCGATTGGTGGCACTTCACCGATCACCCGATCAATCGTTTCGACCGCTGAGGCTGTGTGCAACGTAGAGAATACTTTGTGCCCGCTATCGGTGATTTCCAACGCCGTCATAATCGTATCAGGGTCACGCATTTCTCCGATAACAATAATGTCAGGGTCTTGGCGCAATGCCTGAATCGCACCATCTTTGAAGGAGAGCACATCGCGCCCTACTTCGCGGTGTCTGATAATACAACGATCAGATTTGTGAACGTATTCTATTGGCGAAGCAATAATAACAGCGTGTGCATCAACAGTATGATTATTTGCATCAATGATGGAATCCAGCGTTGCACTTTTGCCGGACCCGGTAATACCGGTCACCAAGTTCAAACCCTGCGCCGTGTGCGCGAGACTAAGTGCCCTCGTAACGTTTTGATGCAGCTCCAGATTTTTGTAAGGTCGGATTGTCACGTTGATCGCACGCATATTCAACGCTAGCTGATCAAGATCAAAATATGCGTCGGCACGGAACCTAAACATCTTTTCATCATCAATAATCGTGTAAGAGAGATCGAGGTTTCGGTTTTCGTAAAGGAAGAGCCGCTGGCGTTCGATCAAGATACTTTGAATGAGAACATTGAATTCATCATGAGTAAACTTCCCCAATCCTTTGTCTGGTTTCTTGTCACCATAAATGCGATACCAAATATGGCCACCGCACCCATAGCCCCCCAGATCAATGTCTGACGCGTTGATCTTTGTCATGTTCATGAGATAGCTATCCATAAGCTTCCTCAGCGCCGTCCGCTCGGCCGGGGATTGTTTTGCTACAAGATCACCAATAAGCATCTGACGCTCCATCCCGGGACCAGTATCCGGAACAGAAGCCGCGATTTCTTGCAGAGTTTTTATAGCCGTTTCAATCATTGCGCCTTACTATCACGTTAAGTGACCAATATCAATCAAAAACTTGGCCAAGATCACAAAATACATCTGAATATATTCATTGGTGCGTATAATGTCAATGTTTATTTGGGGTTTTGAGAACCTTTGGATACTCTCCTTTGGATCAACTCCTCAATGCCCACGAAATTCACGTTTTAGCCTTCTAAATATACTCAAAGCTCCTATTCGGCCGGAAAATCGGTATCATCGGCGCGGAACTTTGGTATGCTAGATCGTGTCTTATTGACATCTAAGCCCCTTTTTCAGTGCGGATCTACCGCTTTCAAGTTTTTATTTCTCCCACCAAGACAAGAGCTCGTACTTGTCTGCAAAAGGAAACGCTGGTGGAGACTGTGTCATGAATCTCGGGTCATACTTGAAATTTTTTGACATGCCGTTTGTTATGACGCCACCACTTACCGTATTGAAGCTCGTGGAAGCATTCAAACAAAATCCACCATAGAGATAGAACTTGCCACAATTGCCACAGGTTGAGTAATTCTCGACTGCAAATGTTCCATTCTGGGCGTAGATTGCCGCTTGAACAGTCGTTGTTGAACTCGAATTGTAACCTTTCCCCGTCGTTGTAACATACGCCATTCGTTCGGCTACAAGTCCCATCATGTCGGTGGAATTGGGATTTGTACTCGGGTTAGTGTTGGCAACAAGATCATCTTCAACCCAAATGTTTCCTTTGAGCGCACCTGCAGAAGTACCAGTCCTTGACACCACGGTGGCCTGTCCTTGGTACGTGCCCGAAACCCTGACATCTATGCTTTTGCCCATGATGACTCCATTGGGTGACAGCCCGCTAATTGATGCATAAGTTGTGTCCCTTGTTGCCCCTGTATTGTAAGGAATCCTCACTCGAACACTTCCACTGGAACCGAATGTGAGCCCAACATCAGACCCGCCGTTGAACAATTTTCCTCCGCTTGTCGCCATGGCTTCAAGCTGGTCCAGCCTTGCGGGGGGTCGTGGCACAGTGATCCCCCATTGATAACCGGCATTGTAAACTGGAGCGGCGCCAACAGCCAAGTTCGGTGAAGTAGTTGCGGTTACCTTGTCATCAAAATAAGGCGTTCCGCTAAAATTCCAGAATCCATTCGTGTGCGCCGGACCGTAAATGGAATCACCCGAGACTTTCCACATGCTACCACCAGCTACTGCGTTGCTAGCTGGCGTCATATACCCGTTTGATTCGTTTTGTGAGAAGTAGCCGTACTTTGAAAATGGAGTGTGACGGAAATACGCCACCACAGTATCACGGATCATGGCATCCTCAAAGATATTGTCAAACAGACTCATGCTTGAAGCCACAGTAATTCTCTTGTCCCCTGCTACATTTACGCTATCCACCCGAAACGTGTACACGCCACCCCCAAAAGAATCAGTACGAGATGATGAATACGTATAATCGTTGAGAAGCAATTGCGTGGCAATGTTAGCGCCAGCTGACGCTATATTGTGCGTCATCGTGCGCCCGTAGTATTCTGAGAACGAATCCATCGAGTCTGTACTCGATGAGTTGATGTTTCTGAGTGCATATCCAACGAGCAAACTCAGACCAATTATGTAGATGATACTCGCCTTTCCCATAACGCCCCCTTCTTAATCTAGTGTGTGATGGTTTTCAGTGATTCCATCATCAGCCGTGTCGTTTGATGTTGCGTGACGCCAACCTTGTTTGGCGCCAAAACGCGGCTGCGTTAACCATTTTGTCGTATCCCATAATCTGATCGGCAACCTGGTATGGACTCTCAACTTTGAGTGTAGTTTCAATGATCCAAATCTGGGGTAAGTTGGCTGTCGGAACAGGATAGGTTGCACTTACGAGTGCACCATCAACATTGCGGTACGCCATGTTGAATTGTGTAACCCCCAGCCCTGGCGCGGAAACTGCCGCACTACCGCTCACGCGCCGAAACAACGCTCGTATATTTGGGTTCGACATTGTCGTGATAGGTGCTCCTGCCCACCATTCAACAGTATCAACGACACCGTTCTTGTCTATATCAGACAAAAAGCGCAGTCTATTTGAATCTGCGTATACAATACTCAGTTTTGGATCAGTAACACCATACCCAATTTTGCGATAGTCATATTCTATTGTCTGGACGATATCCACGAGCGATTCCTGTACATTCAGGTCCGCTTTTGCGGCACCAGTTGAAGCAACAACGCTCATGTTTACGCGCAGGCCGAGCAGCAAGACAAATGCTGCCAGAACTGACGAGCCGATAAGATCCAATAAGACCGCCATAGTTGTTTCTCCCTTCCTCTTATATAACTAATTCCAATAAGCCATTATTGCAGGAAACACAAGCGTGTTCGCGAGTGAGTCCTGAAGCTGCTGTGCTGCTGAACCGATTCTGGGTACCGGAGTTGTAACGGTCACTGTCATTCTTTTGTACCAACTTCTGGGATTCGTGGCCAACGTGCTGCCAAGGTTAGTCAAATCAACATAATTGACTTGCACTCGCGCGAAATACTTGTTGCGAATTCCGGGAACGACGAATTCATAGTCCGAGCCCGCGGTGCTCGCAGTATCAGAGGGGCTTTTATACACCAGGAAAAGGCCTTTGAAATCATCGAAATCACCAAAATCTCTTGTCCCGGCAATATGTGCCCTGTATGATTCCAGTACTGAATGACCAAGGCTTAAGGGAGCGGTGAGATTTGCAACCGAAGTAACTGCACCAACGTTCGTATCGCCGATTGCAGCATCAAACATTGTCCCCATCGCTTCTTCAACTACCGAGGTAGCAATTGAAACAGCTGTTACTCCAAATTCACTATCGTTCTGTGTCTTGTTGGACTCCATTATCGTCCTGTTTGTTGATAACGTGAGCAAGCCGAGCATCGCCAATGCCCCAACCACAAGCATCATCTGACCTAAATTCATAAATCCCCCTCCGATTATTTCAAGTACAGAATATGTTCCTTCTTCTTGTTTTTCTAATCATCAGTCGTTGCTGAAGCAATTTCCTCGAGGGTTGTAGTACCCTCTTTGATTCTTTCAATACCTGAGCGGCGCAATGTCCACATGCCATCTTTTGTGGCTTGCGTTCGTATCATTTCCTCGTCAACATCAGACCCGGACTTTACGATCATGTTTCTTATCTCGCGTGTAAAATAAAGCGCCTCGTGAATTGCAGCTCTTCCTTTATAGCCACCATTGCATTTGTCACATCCCACAGCTTCATAAATTGTATATTTATCGAGATCCTCTTCCGTGAATCCGAATTTTAGGTACACCTCCCGGTCAAGCTCCCCCTTGGAAAGGGCTCGCTTGCAGGCACTGCACAGTGTCCTGATCAAGCGCTGTGCAACAATAATATTGATTGCATACGCTATCAGGAAGGGCTCGATACCCATCTTATAAAGACGTGCAACGGCACTCGGCGCGTCGTTCGTATGAAGCGTGGAGAACGTCAAGTGACCTGTATTTGCAAGCTTGATGGCAATTTCAGCAGTTGCCTTATCACGCATTTCACCGACCAATACGATATCAGGATCGTGACGGAGGATACCTCGAATCGCAAGATCGAAATTCATCTTGGGTCCTATTTTCAACTGACGAGCACCTTTGATGATGTATTCAACCGGCTCTTCAACTGTCAACACATTCACAGTTGGATCTATAACCTGGTGCAATGCCGCGACGAGAGTTGTACTCTTCCCACTTCCCGTGGGGCCTGTCAAGATAATTATACCCTGCGGCTTGGCAATCGCTTTGTAAAAGAAATCCCTCGCTGGTCCTTGAAGACCGAGTTTTTCGAGATCTGTGATCACCTTTCGATCATCCAAAACCCGGATCACGATGCTCTCAAATTTGTGTTTGAATTCGATGCCAACAACAGGCATGATTGAAACACGAAAACGAATCATGTGGTCATCAACAATGCGTTGGATGAACCCGTCCTGGGACATCTCACGCTCGAACCTATCTACATTCTTCGATCTGTCTTTCACCACAGCCGCTACAGCTTCAGGCATTGTGTTTTCCTGGACATGCCACAGTTTGAGATTGCCATCGACACGAAACCAAAACTCGGTTCTATGCCCCTCCTTTGCAATAATATGAATATCACTAACCGACTGGCGCACTCCCTCGACCAGAGCACCCTCAACCAAATTGACGAGCGCGCTTTTGCTGATTTCCGCTTCAAGTACTTCTTCGTCAACTGCACCTTCATCCTCCTTTACTTCGATGCCGATCTGAGAATCTTCAAGAAGCTTCAGAAACTCGTTCTCAGGAGGACTTACCTGTTCAAGTAGCCCCTGCAATTCACGTAGCCTGCAGTAGGCAACCTCATATTTCTTTGTCCCAAAGTTTCTTGCAATAAGCGGAATCCTTCGATCGGTCGGATCCGCTGCAACGATAATGAGCTTGTCCGGCTGCTTCTGATCAAACTTCAGCGGCAGCATTTTTGCCTGCATCAGCATAACCCGGTCATTCTCCGGGAGCGACTCAATAAATTTCTTTATGAAGTCAATCCGCGCCGGGTCGATTTTCTCATCGGCAAGATAGATTTCACGAAATGCATACAGATCAGCAACTTCTCTGAACACCGCATCGTGATCTGCCTTGAAGTCGTGAACAAGTATCTGGCCTAGATTTCTCCTATTTTTTTTCCCTTCCGAATCCTTGACCTTGAGAGATTTTTCAAGGGTCTCGTAATCAATTATGCCCTTTTTTAAGAGAGCAAAGCCTATTTTGTCTGTTATGTCAACGTGTGCCATTGTCTCGGCTATATGCCAGGGGATGGACAATAATGAATTTTCTATGATTGATTCTTCAGCACCTGTTGTGTCTGCACCTCACCGATCGCCGGATTCTTGGGCCGTATGGTTGCCGTTTCGGACGACACAATCGTTAACCCGGTCAACACGACCATGATGACCATTGAGATGATCAATTGGATGTAATCGATTGCATTTCTCATCTTATATGTTGTTTCTTTTTCATAATATTCAGCAAGCTGCAAAGCAGTGTGCTTTACCGTTCCGGTTTCCGCGCCTGAATGAAAGCGGGAAACTGCGGTTTTGGTGAATACACCGGTTGCTTCAAACGCTTCTGTGATTCCGGCGCCTTTCTGGATCATCATGGGCAGAGCTATAGTTTTGATTTGATGTTCCATATACTTATTACCACACGCTTCAGCAGCCAATCGGATAACTTCAATATTCTCACCTGCGCCACTATACAAAGAATAGAAAACACGACAGAATATTTCTATGCTCGTTTTGTGGAGCAGCGAGCCAATGGCCGGAATACGCCACACGTACCTATCGAGTATAAACCTCCCTCGCTCTGTTGTGAAAAACCTAACTGCCACTACAAGAGGGACAATGGTCGCGATGAGAATGATGGCAATGTGCGCAACGAGAAAGTCACTAATTGCAAGGGTTGCCTTCGTCATCGGCGGGAGTTCAATATCAAATTTTCTAAAAAGCCCGGCGGTCGCTGGAAAAATGTATCCCACATAGTAAACGACAGCTCCGAACAGAACCACTAATGTCACCATCGGCATGATCAATGCACTCTTAAGGTTCTTCTTAAACTCAGATTGACGCTCCAGAAACTTGGCGGTACTTTCATAAATCTCAGCCATATTACCGCTCTTCGAGGCAAGTCCAAGCATGTGCGCAGTGAACCGGCCAAGAGCTGCTTCATGTTTTACAAAGGCCCGCTCGCTGTCTTTCCCTTGTTTCAATTCTGCGTTGATATCTTTAATGGCTTCCCGTAGGGTCCGGTTCTCCACATCATTGACGAGGAGCTGCATGATTTCGTTGAAAGGAAGCTTCTGCCTGATAAGATCTGCGCTCACGCGAACGAATGTCACAATTTCAGTTGCAGGCGGTTTAGCCTTGAAGTCAAAAAAACGTTTTTGAATCCGAATAACCCGGTAACCCATTTTTTGAAGGGCGTCCTGAACTTCAGCTTTTGTGAAAGCCTTTTGTTCACCAGTAACCGGCTTTTCAGTGCCGCGCTGTACTTTGTAGACCCAGGTCGATCGCGGGATAACATGCAGAAGTTTGAACTTTCTCTGCTGTGCCATTTGCACCGCTTTTTGCTTCGCGGACTTGGGGGATTCTGCATCAAGCACGCCCTGTACGGGCTTGCCAGCGCCAGTCACACCCTCTATTCTAAACTCAGCCATTTTGTATCTCCTGATAGTAGTGCCATTTAATTCTTAAAGGGTAGACTCCCCCGTTGGTTCTACTCTACGTCTTACTAGATCCCCCACCTAGCAAAACAAGCAGACCAACAGAGGGAGGTACCCCACCCTTATTATACCCCCCCTGTTGTAACGACAACCTATACTCAAAGAACCTTACAACTCATCTGCCTAGTTAGCGAACACGACTGACGTACTGTCAGCAAACACGGTCATGGTCACCTTAATCTGGTTGCCGTCTGAACCCATTTCAGTTCCGAGGCCCTGAAGAACAACCTGGGTGGCAGTACCAGCGCCAGAGATCGAATACGTACCATTGGGGTTTGTCGGTTTTGTAGTCAGCTTAGACAAACTGCCGGTAGTCAAAAGGATGAACGAACCCTGGCCGCCGCCGAGCGTCGTTGGACGACGGTAGAACTGTTGGCAACTGGCTGCAAGGTTTACAAGATCATTAGTAACAGCGTCGCGGTTGGATGACACCGCGTTGTCGGAGAACATCGTGATACCGACCGCAACTGCGATACCGACCACGATAACACCGAGGATGATTAACAAAAGTTGCTGCTGTCCCATAGAGAAATTTCCTTCCTTAGTTGTTTAGTTGTGAGTTAGGGAGCACAATTCCTTGTCTCATTTCATTACCAAAACGCTTTGGGGCTTTGCGCATTCCGTCGACCGATCTCAATTGTTCATCACAATAAGTATGCTGTCTGCCCACACTGTCATCGTAAGAACGACTTTGGTAGTGCCATCATCGCCCAATTCCGTACCCGTCCCTGTTATGTTGACTGATGTTGTACCAGCAGGAACCGGAGATGGTGTCAGTACGTAGGAGCCATTTGCATTTGATGGCCTTGTCGTTATCTTTGGCATCGTAAGGCCGGCAAAAGAACTTTGACCTCCCCCCAACACTGCGGGACGGCGATAGTATTTCTGCGCAGACGCTCCAAACTGGGCAAGGTCATTTGAGACTGCATCTCTATTCGTTGCAGATGCCTGATCACGGAACAGGAAAAGTCCCACAGCAATCATGATTCCAACAAGCACAACTCCAACAACGACAAGTAAAAGCTGCTGTGATCCCATAAATCTTACTTCTTTGGTTTAGTGAAAAAAATGGGCTCCCGTATTTCGGAAGCCCGTTTCAAGTCTCTTCAGTTAGTTAGCAAACACAACCGAAGTGCTATCGGCAAATACCGTCATGGTCACCTTGATCTGGTTCCCGTCTGAACCTTTTTCAGTTCCGAGACCCTGAAGAGTGACCTGGGTGGCAGTACCTGCGCCAGAGATCGAATACGTACCGTTGGGGTTTGTGGGTTTTGTAGTCAGCTTCGACAAACTGCCGGTAGTCAAAAGGATGAACGAACCCTGGCCGCCACCGAGTGCTGTCGGACGGCGGTAGAACTGCTGTGCACGTGATGCAAGGTTCACGAGGTCATTCGTAACCGCGTCGCGGTTAGATGACACTGCGTTGTCGGAGAACATCGTGATACCGACCGCAACCGCGATACCGACCACGATAACACCGAGGATGATTAACAAAAGTTGCTGCTGTCCCATGGAGTGTTTCCTTTATGATTAGTTATTGGATGTGAGGGAGTTTGGGTTGATTATTTTTCAATCGTTTCATATATGCATTATTATCCAAGTACGATGCCAAAAAACCTATTGCCCTCATCTCACGAAAATGAACTTCTTTTAAGGGTTAACATAGCTATAGAGGTAAAAAAAACCGACGGGGGTTAAAATTGCCATAACATTTAGTAATCGGCGGCATAGGCTCCTTCTAGCAAAAAAAGCCCTGCAAGATTGATCGCAAGGCTTTAGGATTCTGGAAATTAGTGTCGTAGTCGCTATTCGCCCGCTGTAGATGTAAGAACCTCATCGACAGTTGTTATACCCTTCTTCACCAATTCAATTGCTGACCGGCGCAATGTTTGCATTCCATGGCGGATGGATTCCTTTCGTATTGCCTCCGAATCAATCTTATCTCCACTATCAAAGATGATGTCCCGAATCTCATTGGTAATGAACAGGGATTCGTGTACGGCAGTACGCCCTTTGTAGCCGCCAACACAATGACCACAACCCACAGGTTTGAAGAATTGTGTCGCTTCAGCATCCTCCTGGGTAAACCCTGTACGCGCAAGGAGAACATCATTTGGCGGCGGGATGGGCTGTTTACATCGTTCACACAACTTGCGCAACAGTCTTTGACCAACCACAATATTCAGTGCTTGCGCAAGAAGAAAAGGCTCAACGCCCATCTTGAATAACCTGGCAACTGCACCCGGGGCATCATTCGTATGAAGCGTTGAAAACGTAAGATGACCTGTATTGGCAAGCTTGATTGCGATATCCGCAGTGATACGATCACGTATCTCGCCAACCATCACAACATCGGGATCGTGACGAAGTATTGCCCGCATCGCATCCTCGAAACTCAATTTATGATTCAGTTTAACCTGGCGAGCCCCTTCAACAAGGTATTCAACGGGGTCTTCAACGGTAATCGTATTGAGCGTCGACTTCATGACAGATCGAAGGGCAGCAATAAGGGTTGTACTCTTGCCACTTCCTGTTGGCCCGGTAAGGATAACCATCCCAAATGGTTTCGCAATCGCCTCACTGAATACCTTGAGAGAGTAGGGATCAAAACCAATCTTTTCGAGTGTAACTGAAGCATCTGCATCTTTGAGGATACGGATGACAACAGATTCAAATTTCCCTCCCATCTCACGTGAAATAACGGGCAAAACGGACATCCTGAAACGTATAATGTCTTCGTCAACAATTTTTTGTGCAGAGCCGTCCTGAGCAGCCATACGTTCGAATCGGTCCAGACCCACACCTCTTCCCTTCACCACCGCAACCACAGCCTCTGCGCGCGTATCTTCAATCGTGTACCAAACTGTCAGCTGGCCATCAATTCTGAAAAGGATATCAGTCTTACGAGCAGCGCGAGGTACTACGTGGATGTCACTTGCCCCGACACGAACGGCGTCAGAGAGTATGTTTTCAACCAAAGCAACGAGTTGACTGCGGTTGATTTCCTTGTCCAAAACGCTGTCGAGTTCAACTTCATCATCCTCGAATGTAGCGTCTGGAGCGGTGGCCCCACCAACCGAGTGTTGCTTATCGAGAGTTACCTGCCGCCAAAGTTCCGACCACTCCTTTTCCTTCATATAGCATATTTCGAACTTCTTATACGAGAACGCCCGCGCGACTTCATACACCTCCCGATCGGAAGGATTCGGAGTAACAACAAGAATCTTGTCCGCTTGATTCTCGGCAAGTTCGTATGGGAGTACTTTGTGGCTCATTGCCAAACGGTAAATCGACTCTGGTAAATTCTCAAGAAGCTTATTGACAGCGGACGGAGCCAATCTCCTTGCAGTTCGTTCTTGCAGTTCTATCGTCTTGAATGAATAG
>JBGPGQ010000041.1:0-15065 GCA_041483995.1 Bacteroidota bacterium | reverse complement strand
CCCGGTGCTGTGCGAGAATGTCACAGTCCGGAATGTGCACATTGAAACTCACGGCCCTAACAACGATGGCTGTGATCCAGAATCATCCCGAGATGTGTTGATCAAGGATTGCCTCTTCGATACAGGTGACGATTGCATCGCCATAAAATCAGGCAGGAATAATGATGGTCGGCGGGTCAATGTGCCCAGCGAAAACATCGTTGTGCAAGGGTGCATGTTTAAAGATGGACACGGAGGTGTCACAATTGGGAGTGAGATCTCCGGGGGTGTCCGGAACGTGTTTGCCGAGAATTGTGAATTCGAAAGCCCAGTACTGTACAGCGCCCTTCGCATAAAGTCGAACGCGGTGCGTGGTGGTATAATTGAGAATATATTTCTCCGCAATGCGAATGTCGGATTGGTTGATAGAGCGGTTGTGGATATAGACCTGTACTATGAAGAAGGAAGGAATGGAAGTTTCCTTCCAACAATACGGAACATAGGCATCGAGCGAATGACGGTAAAATCGTGCAAAACGGCACTCAACCTGGTTGGTTACAAGGAAGCTCCACTGAAGAATATCAGTCTTATCGATTGCGATTTCAAGGAGGTCACCAAGGGGTATAAGATCGAAAACGTTGACAATCTCTATCTCTCAAATACAAAAATCAACGGCAAGGAGTTGAAGCCGTGAGGGCGATATCGTCTGGGTTTATGTTTCGTCGCCATAGATACTGGATGCCGTTCGTTTTCTGTTGCATGTTGGTGGCCTTCACACCGTTGTCCAACGAAAAGATCACGATCTATATGATCGGTGATTCAACTATGGCCGACAAGCCCCTTGACGACAATCCGGAACGCGGATGGGGACAACTGTTCCCGACTTTCTTCGATAGTACTGTGCGAATCGAGAATCATGCCAAGAACGGACGCAGCACGCGCTCCTTTCTGCGAGAGAGTCTCTGGACACCGGTGGTAAGCAAGCTTCAACCGGGTGACTATGTGTTCATCCAGTTCGGCCATAATGATGAGAAACCGGAGAAGGTGGATCGCTACACGCCGCCGGAAGACTATCGTACGAACCTGATCAAGTTTGTGAAGGAGACAAGAGAACACAAAGCTCAGCCGATTCTTTGTACGCCGATCATGAGACGGCGGTTTGATGAGCAGGGAAAATTCTTCGATGAACATGGCGTCTATCCTGACATCGTGAGAGAAGTTGCGAAGCAATACGATGTCCCCTTGATTGACATGCACCGAAAAAGTGAACGGCTGATCGTGGAGCTTGGTCCGGAGGGGTCGAAGAAAATTTTTCTATGGATTGCACCGGGTGAATACAAGTCACTTCCGAAAGGAAGAGAGGACAACACGCATTTCTCCGAGCTTGGAGCCACCCGAATGGCGGAACTGGCAGTTGAAGGAATTAGGGAGCTCAACCTGGACTTGGTAAGACGATTGAAATGATGAGAAACTATTTCAATAGAGCCCTATGGGCTTTGTTCGTTCTCGTACTTCCCGTGGCTTTCGTATCAGCACAAACGGAACGCTCGATTGCCGATGAAGTGAAGAAGTATTGTGACAATCTTCCTTTTACAATGCCGGCCATTCCAGTTCCGACATTCCCTGATCGGCGGATGAGCATCCGTGAGTACGGCGCGGTTTCCGATGGTCGCACGTTGAATACCAAGCCTATTGCCGATGCCATTACAGCGTGTGCAAAACTTGGCGGCGGTACTGTTGTGGTTCCCTCGGGAACATGGCTCACCGGCCCAATTACGATAGAGAGCAATATCAATTTGCATCTTGAACGTGGTGCGCTGATCCAATTCAGCAATCGAATCGAAGACTTCCCACTCATTCCCGGACTCGATGGGAAGTCCAAACGATATATCATCACCCCCCCTCTCCATGCGTACAGGGCAAAGAACATAGCAATTACGGGTGAAGGCATCATTGATGGAGCAGGCGAGGTGTGGCGATACGTGAAGAGAGAAAAGCAAACCGAACGACAGTGGAAAGAACTTGTGGCTTCAGGTGGAGTTGTCAGTGTCGATGGTAAGGAGTGGTGGCCTTCGAAGGAAGCGATGAACGGAGAGGAAAGTCTGAAAGAGTTTGAGAAGTCCGGCAAGGCTCCAACTGCTGATGACTATGCGAAGGTGCGTGAGTTTCTCCGCCCTGACCTGGTGCAACTTGTTCAATGCGATGGAATATTGCTTGACGGTCCTACGTTCCAGAACTCACCGAAATTTCACGTTCGCCCAATCCAATCCGAAAACATCATCATACGTAATGTGAGAGTATATTCACCCTGGTATGGTCAAAACAACGACGGCATCGATCCGGCCTCTTGCCGAAATGTCATCATCTATAACACAACCGTGGATGTTGGTGATGATGGGCTATGCTTGAAACCGGGAACGATTGCCAAAAGCCAGAAACCCGGGCCAGCCTGCGAGAACATCGTGATTTCCGATTGCGTTATCTACCATGCTCATGGTGGCTTTGTGATTGGCAGCGAGACCTATGGTGGCGTGAACAATGTTTCCGTCTCCAATTGCGTCTTCATTGGAACTGATGTAGGTGTTCGATTCAAGTCGATGCGGGGCAATGGTGGCCTCGTCGAGAATGTTTTCATCGACGGCATTCAGATGAGAGACATTCAAAACGAAACCATACTGTTTGATATGTACTACGGCGGTGGAGCTCCCGAAATGGAATCGACGAAGACGCGAGATGACAAACGCCCGGAGTCCGTTACGGACAGAACGCCCCGGTTCCAGAATATTACATTCAAAAATATTACATGTAATGGCGCGAACCGGGCCCTCCTGGTGAATGGACTGCCGGAGATGCCGGTGAAGGGTATTCGATTCGAAAAGGTCAATATCTTGTCCAAAATGGGAGCACTGTGCATAAATGCTGATGGAATTGAACTGGCCGATGTGACATTCACCATCAAGGAAGGTGCTGTCATAACTTTGAATCAAAGTACCAGCGTCACTCTTCGAAGTGTGGACTACACTCAAGATGCAAGCCTTTTTCTGAAAGTGGATGGTGAGAAGTCTGCCGGCATTCACCTTGTCGGTCTTAATCTCTCAAGGGCGAAGAAGTCGATCGAATTGGGACAGGATGTGAAGTCCGATGCAGTTATTCAGGATAATGAGAAGTGACGATGAAGTGCTTCATATTGTCTTGTTTGATTGTAGTAGCTGTCTGTATGACGAGAGCAAATGGTGGTGAGCGAGCGGACATTATCGTTGCTGCAAACGGTCAACGTGACTTCAGGTCGATCCAGGATGCGCTGAATTCCATCGGATCCCATCAAAGGCCTGTAGTCGTTCTCATCTGCAACGGAGTGTATAATGAAAAGGTATTCATACAGAAAAGTCATGTAACACTCGTCGGTGAAGATCGAGACAGTACCAGGATTGTGTTTGCAGAATTACGTGAGAACTGGAACAAAGCTCATGGAAGTGATTGGGGATCGGCTGTTGTGAACATAGATAGTAACGTCTCAGATATTACGCTTGCAAACTTGACAGTCTATAACAATTATGGTTGGCAGAACGACGTGTTCAATAAGCACCAGTTTGCAATCAGGGGTGGAGGCACGCGTGTCATGCTTCTGAGCTGCAAGGTAATCTCCGATGGAGGAGACGCATTGAGTCTCTGGAATAAAAAAGATGGGATGTACTACCACGCTGATTGCTACTTCGAGGGATGGGTTGATTATGTTTGTCCGCGAGGCTGGTGTTACATCACCAATTCACAATTCTTTGGGCACAACCTGAGCGCAAGTATCTGGCACGATGGAGACAGCGATCAGAGCCAGAAATTTGTCATCCGTAATTCGTATTTTGATGGGGTGCCCGGGTTCCCGCTTGGTCGTAACCATCGGGACGGACAAATCTATCTTCTCGATTGCAGGTTTTCAGAACGAATGGCCAACCGTCCGATCTATCATCCACCATCAAGCAAAACGGAATGGCAATGGGGGGCGCGACATTATTATTACAACTGTCATCGAGACGGTGGCGATTTTTCCTGGTTCAGCAACAATCTTGAGAAGGCCGAGGGGTCACCCGTGGCAAGCGACATCACCGCATCGTGGACGTTCGACGGCAAGTGGGATCCCGAAGCAAACATGCAATCGGTTTTACCATTTGCCTCCTTCCCCCATCCGGAACACAACAGTACAATCCCTGCAGGTGGGGATGTGCAGCTTGTCTGGGTGCCGGGCCGGAACGCACTATCGCATAACGTGTACTTCGGCAAGAGTACTCCCCCGGAATTCAGGATGAATCAGACGACAACATCCTTTCATACCGGCACACTTGAAGCAGGCACAGTCTGTTTTTGGCGCATCGATGAAGTGACCGAAAAAGGAATAGTTTTGGGAAAGACATGGAGCTTTCAAACAAAATGATATTGCGTCAGGCAATGATATCGTGCTTCGTACTGGCAGGGCTGCTCCTTATCCGTCATCCCCTCATTGGACAGGAAGCGCGCATTCGCGTTACCAATCCGTCGGATGCCCCGCGCCTGCATGAGCCGGTGGTCGTACAGTGCTGGAGCACACCTCGTATAGCGGAATGGCTCATCGCGTCTAACAGGGCTGGCAATAAGTCAGTGAATCTCACTGATCAGTCGGGGCGCGACATTGTGTTCCAACTGGACGATCTCGATCAGGACGGAACGCCGGATGAGCTTGTTTTTGTTGCGGATTTTGCCGCGAAGGAGGCACGCGAGTTCACTCTCGCTCGGTCGGAAAAGAGAGATTCCTTCCACGTTCGCTACCGTACCGATGCTCAGAACTGGAAACGCATTGACGGCGTTCTCCAGGGAGTTGACGATGATAACCTCCTTGGGAACAAGAGGGAACGCGCGGCCTATCGCTTTGATGGAGTTGGGTGGGAATCGGAGTTAGTTGCATACCGGCTCTACCTTGATGGCAGAAATGCGGTGGATATCCAGGGCAAACGAAAACCGGGACTGTACTGGAAATGGATCGGCGAGTCGGGTGTGGACTACCAGCTTGATTCTGATTGGGGGATGGACGTTCTTCATGTAGGCCCTGCTCTTGGCGTAGGAGGGATCGGGCTGTGGGTTGGTGATTCGGTCATGAAACCACTCCACGTTGACCGCCAGCGATGTCGTATACTCGCGCGCGGACCTGTTCGATCCGTGGTGCGAGTCGACTACTCCGGCTGGAGGCTCCCGGGTGAAACTGTGGACCTCACCTCTTTCTTTACGATTGTTGAAGGTGAGCGGGTGAGCGAACATCGCGTCGTTCTTGCGCATGGCTCGTCCCCGAAGACCCTTGTCACCGGAATTGTAAAACACGATTCCACTGCAGTCATCTGGAATGCAGGTTCTCTGTACACGGTAGGTCGACAATCGCGGGCTAACGACACTCTCATGATGGCACTGACGGTTCCCACTTCCTCTGTGATAGGGAGGAAGGAGGATGGATATAATCACCTTCTGTTGCTGAAGCTTGAAGAGGGAAGACCGGTCAGTATCCTCATTTCCTCGTCGTGGCAAGGGGAACCGGGCACAATGTGGAATAGCGCAGAGATTGCCGGATTTCTGCAGTCCATTGCGAGAAGAGTTAACGAACCGATGAAGATTCAGATACAGTGACATCTGTTTTTTTTTGCAGATGCATCAACGAAAGACGTGACTTCCATGAAACCTAAATTTTTTGACGAGGATTTTCTTCTTGAAACCAGAACTGCCCGGGAATTGTATCATTCCCATGCAGAATCGCTCCCCATTATCGACTATCATTGCCATGTACCGCCTGAAGATATCGCAAACAACAGGCGGTTCGAAAACATGACACAGATCTGGCTCTCTGGTGACCACTACAAATGGAGGGCGATGAGGACCTGTGGGGTCGACGAGCGCTTTATCACCGGGAATGCGTCCGCGTGGGAGAAGTTCGAGAAATGGGCTTGGACCGTTCCAAAGACATTGCGCAACCCGTTGTATCATTGGACCCACCTTGAACTCAAGAGACCATTCGGTATTACCGATCGACTTTTGGGCCCCGACACTGCAAAAGGGATCTGGGAGGAGTGCAACGCAAAGCTCCAAGACTTTCCGGTCCGTGAAATTCAGAAACTAATGAATGTTGAAGTCATCTGTACCACCGACGACCCGGTGGATAGTCTCGAGCATCACATCGCACTTGCCAGCGATTGCGATTTCCCGGTGAGGGTGTATCCAACATTCCGGCCAGATAATGCAATGATGGTCGAGGACGCAACCACCTTCGCTGCATATCTCACCAGGCTCTCGGCCGCTGCCGATATTGATATCCGAAGTTTCTCCGATTTCCTGAAGGCACTTCGCCAGAGACACGACTTTTTTCATCGTCATGGATGCAGGCTCTCCGACCATGGTCTTGAGACAATCTATGCTGAAGACTATGGTGAAGCTGAAATTGTTACAATATTCACACAATTGCTGAGACGGCAGCAATTGCGGAGAGACCAGGTTCTTAAGTTCAAATCGGCCATGCTCCATGAGCTTGCTGTCATGGATTGGGAACAGGGTTGGGTACAACAGTTTCATTTTGGTGCGCTACGGAATACCAACACGCGCATGATGCAAGTGCTCGGCCCGAATACGGGTTTTGATTCCATCGGGGACTTTGAAATTGGTCGTCCGCTTGTGAAGTTTCTTGATCGGCTTGACACTCAAGACAAGCTGGCGAGAACCATACTGTATAATCTCAATCCCAGCGACAACGAGCTTTTCGCGTCGATGATTGGTAATTTTCAGGATGGGTCGGTTGCCGGGAAGCTCCAGTATGGCTCGGCCTGGTGGTTTCTCGACCAACTTGATGGAATGACAAGGCAGATCAATGCACTTTCGAATATGGGATTGTTGAGCCAATGGATAGGAATGCTGACGGATTCGCGGAGCTTCCTCTCTTACCCGCGACACGAGTATTTCCGACGGCTACTCTGCAATATCCTCGGGGAGGAAATGGAGAGAGGATTGGTCCCGGACGACATGCAGCTTGTTGGCTCAATGGTGCGGGACATTTGTTACAACAACGCACAACGATACTTTCATTTCCCTGCACCTGCAGGGAAGAATGGCTCCGCTGCCAGACATTCCCCGAAGGGGGGGCGAAGTGAATCCTTTGTTTGACCTGACAGGAAAGTCAGCGATTGTCACTGGCGCAAGTACGGGACTGGGAAGGGGAATAACCATGGCGCTTGCATCGGCCGGGGCCAACATTCTTCTGGTCGACCATGCATCGAACACTGAAGTCGCTGGGATGGTCCGTTCTCTCGGACGCCGTGCGGTGACCCTTCAAGCAGACCTCAGCAACATGGAGTCTATACCCCGGGTTATCCAATCTGCTGTTGCAGAATTCGGGAAAGTGGATATTCTCTGCAACAATGCCGGCATTATCCGCCGTGCACCTGCAATTGAATTCAGCGAGAAGGACTGGGATGAAGTGGTGGCTCTGAATGCAAAGGCGGTGTTCTTTCTTGCACAGGCGGCCGCGCGAGACATGATGAACCGCAAATACGGAAAGATCATTAACATTGCATCATTGCTTTCATTCCAAGGAGGCATTCTTGTTCCTTCATATGCAGCAAGCAAAGGCGCCGTTGCACAGATGACGAAGGCGCTGGCGAATGAATGGGCGCAGTACGGCATTTCGGTGAATGCTATTGCGCCCGGCTACATGGCGACGAATAATACGAAAGCGTTACGCGAAGACCCTCTTCGTTCTAAAGCAATCTTGGAGCGCATCCCCGCCGGGCGGTGGGGTGTGCCCGATGATGTGGGTGGGGCTGCCGTATTCCTCGCCTCCCGCGCTTCGGACTATGTCCATGGTCATGTATTGGCCGTCGACGGAGGATGGTTGGCACGATGATGGGTCCATTTCTCCTTCAACACAAAAAGGTACGCTGATGGAAGTGCGGTATCTCCCGAACCGGGAAACATACATGCATATGACGACTGAAGGCTTGAGGAAGTCATTTGTCATGGAGAACCTCTTCCCTTCTGGCACCGTCTCCATGATCTACTTCGATGCAGACAGGGCCATTGCTGGTGGAATCATCCCCGTAGGGAGCGCAGTCCCATTGATGGCGACGAAGAAGGAAATGGCCGCGGAGTATTTCGCAGAGCGTCGTGAACTGGGAATTGTCAACCTTGGTTCTCACGGAACGGTCCGCGTGGACGGAAAGGAATATCGATTGGATTTCAAAGACATGCTCTACATCGGGAGAGGAGCAAAAACCATTGAGTTCGCCAGCATGCGGGCCTCAGAACCGGCAGTTTTTTATTTCGTGTCATATCCGGCTCACGCCGAGTATCCCGTTTCTCTTGTGAAATACGGGGATGCTGTGCGGACCCCGCTCGGAACCGTGAAGGATGCGAACAAACGTACCATCTACAAATATATCCATGCTCAAGGGGCACAAAGTTGCCAGCTCGTTATGGGGCTGACTGATGTCGATCCGGGAAGTGTCTGGAACTCGATGCCACCGCACACGCACCAACGGAGGTCGGAAATCTATCTGTATTGTGGACTTGGCGCAGATGCATTTGTGGTGCACCTAATGGGTACCCCGGGAGAAACCAGGAACCTGATTCTCCGGAATCTTCAGGCCGTGATCTCGCCGGCTTGGTCGATTCATTGCGGGGCAGGGACAACGAACTACACGTTCGTGTGGGCTATGGGGGGGGAAAACCAGGAATTCCAGGACATGGATGTAGTCCCCATGCAGGACATCCGCTAAGAGTGCTGGATACCGGCTGTCACTGGACGGGCAGTCCGGCTTTTGCAAAAGAAAATTTACCGGAGGTATAATGGAACTTGAAAAATATTCAATAGGGATCGGTGATAGATTCGGATTCGAAGGCACAGCACAGTTGCGCGCTTTGCAAGGTGCTGAAGCGCTTGGGGTCGCGATTTCGCCGGTGTGGAACAAATCAAACCGTGAGCATGGAATTATCGGAACGTCACCTGACGATGTGCGTCTTGAAGCTGAAGCCGCTGTGAAGGCGTGCCACTGGAACCGGGCGTATTACGTGGATGCTGACCATATCGGCCTCACTACGGTAGACAGATTCCTGAGTGCAAGTGATTTCTTTACAATCGATGTTGCTGACTTCATTGGCCGGCAGGCCTCGGAAGAAGCAACTGCTTCGTTCATGCGAACGATGAGTGCATTCAAGGGGACGCTCAGAATTCCCGGGACTAGAGAGGCGTTTGAGGTCACCGACAGTATGCTGGCAGAGATTGCGCGGAAGTATCTCTTTGCAGTTGAAGAAGCCGGGAAGGTGTACAGGCATATCTCAAAAAACAAGGGGTCGGACAACTTTATCCCCGAGGTCTCGTTTGACGAAGCCGACAAGCCCCAGAGTCCGGCAGACCTCTTCTTTATCCTCGGGTCTCTGGCAGGGCAAGGAGTCCCGATACAAACGATTGCTCCGAAATTCACCGGGTCATTCCTGAAAGGAGTGGACTATGTTGGGAACACAACCCAGTTTGCCCGGGAGTTTGAGGATAACTTGGCGGTCATTGCGTTCGCGGTGAAAACATTCAAACTTCCCCACAACCTGAAGCTGAGCGTCCACTCCGGCAGCGACAAGTTTTCACTATATGGCGTGATGCATCAGACGATAAAGAAACTCGATGCAGGTCTGCATCTGAAAACCGCGGGAACGACGTGGCTTGAAGAAGTGATTGGTCTTGCGGCCTCCGGTGGTGAGGGTCTTCGGCTTGCGAAAGAAGTCTATGCAGGATCGTTCAAACGTTTTGAGGAACTTGCTAAACCGTACCTGACGGTGATTGATATCGAAAAGAGTCGGCTTCCCGATCCGGAAACTGTCGGAACCTGGGAGTCGCGGGAATATGTCGAAGCACTCCAGCATTGCCAGTCAAACCCGAAGTACAACCCGCATCTTCGGCAATTGGTCCACATTGGATTCAAAGTGGCTGCCGAGATGAACGGACGCTTTACCGGTATGCTTCAGCGCTACCGGAGTGTGATTGAAACCAACGTTACTAATAACATCCTTGCGCGACACATCCAGCCGTTGTTCATCGGGCAGAACGGAAGGAACGGAGAGGTGAAAGGGAGCATTCAACACAATCACCTTGTGGATCACTGACCCAAACTTCCAATGCACTGCAAATGAACAATACTCCTGCATCATCGAACAATGTGCAAAAACCTGGTGGCCACTACCGGTGGACCATCTGTGCGCTTCTGTTCTTTGCAACCACCATCAATTATATGGACCGGCAGATCCTTGGAATCCTCGCGCCAGAACTGCAAAAGACCATCGGCTGGAACGAAATAGAATACGGGTACATTGTCACAGCTTTTCAGGCGGCGTACGCCATCGGGCTGATCCTCTTCGGTCAGTTAATGGACAGGTTTGGCACCAAGATCGGCTATTTGGTATCTGTCACCGGCTGGAGTCTGGCGGCAATGGCGCACGCCCTGGCCCGGACCGCGTTCGGGTTCGGCACTGCCCGGTTCATGCTGGGATTAAGCGAGGCGGGCAATTTCCCCGCTGCAATCAAAACTGTTGCGGAGTGGTTTCCAAAGAAGGAGCGGGCACTGGCAACTGGAATCTTCAATGCCGGGTCAAATGTTGGTGCTGTGATTGCCCCTCTCGTCGTTCCCTGGATTGCCATCACCTACGGATGGCAGGAGGCGTTCATACTTGTTGGAGCAATCGGTTTCCTCTGGGTGATACTCTGGTGGATGTTGTATGAAGTACCGCAGCGGCATAAGCGCGTGTCGAAGGAAGAGCTTGCGTTTATTCAAAGCGATCCGCCGGATTCACTCGAGAGAATTCCGTGGTTGACCCTTGTTAAGCATCGCCAGACCTGGGCATTTGCGATTGCCAAATTTCTTACCGACCCAATCTGGTGGTTCTATTTGTACTGGGTTCCGAAATTCCTGAATAAATCGTACGGTCTGACGCTGGACAAGATCGGTCCCCCGCTCGTTGTCATCTATGTCATGGCCGACGTCGGAAGTGTGGGAGGAGGATGGCTTTCATCCTGGCTCATCAAACGGGGATGGGACGTCAACAAGGGACGGAAAACAGCCATGCTGGTGTGTGCGCTTGCCGTCGTTCCGATTGTTTTCGCCTCGCAGGCTACAGAACTCTGGTCTGCCGTCGCGCTTCTGAGTTTGGCCACGGCAGCTCACCAGGGATGGTCGGCCAATTTGTTTACGACGTCGTCGGACATGTTTCCGCGTAAGGCCATCGGGTCAATCGTCGGGCTTGGCGGGATGGCTGGCTCCATTGGAGGGATGTTGTTTTCTACCTCCGCAGGATTTCTGCTGGAGTTTACCGGGAGCTACATGACGTTATTTATCATTTCGGGATCAGCGTATCTTATTGCACTCGGGGTCTTTCATTGGCTTGTACCGGAGCTCAAACCCGCCGAGATGTAGAACATTGTCGGAAATCGAATAATGAATCTTGAAAAACTTGGTGCACTGTATGATTTCTCTAACCGATGCGTGGTTGTTACCGGTGGGGCAGGAGTACTGGGGGGAGAAATTGGCTGTGCCCTTGTAGGCTGTAATGCAAATGTGGTGGTTCTCGACCGCGACCCAGCCCTCGCCGATCAGCGTGTCAAAAAATTCCCGACCGATAGAGGACGGTATATCGTCGTCTTTGGAGACGTCTTGAAAAAAGAAACGCTCGTGCAGGCAGAAGAGAAGATTGTTCAGGAATTCGGAAGGATCGACTGTCTCGTGAATGGTGCCGGGGGCAACAACCCGGAAGCCACGACGAATGCCACGAAAACATTCTTTGATCTGCCCGAAGAAGCATTACGTCAGGTCACCAATCTGAATCTGCTCGGCACGATTCTTCCCAGTCAGGTGTTCGGGAAATCCATGGCGGGACGCAAGGAAGGTGTCATCGTGAACATATCGTCTATGAACGCGCTACGCCCGCTCACCAGGATTCCAGCGTACTCTGCCGCAAAGGCTGCCGTATCCAACTTTACGCAATGGCTGGCAGTGCACATGGCCCAGGAATATTCCCCCAACATTCGAGTGAATGCCATTGCTCCGGGGTTCTTCCTGACGGAACAGAACAGGTTTCTTTTGACAGATGAGAAGACCGGGGAGCTGACAGCACGCGGCAAGAAGATCATAGAACACACTCCCGCGGGGCGCTTCGGGCAGCCGGAAGACATTCTTGGAGCCGTGCTCTGGCTCCTCTCCCCGGCATCGCGCTTTGTCACGGGAATTGTTCTTCCCGTCGATGGTGGGTTCTCAGCCTATAGTGGCGTATAGTGTGAAATAGGAGACTTCATGGACGCAGTTATCGGAAAAGGATCGATGGAGCGCAGTCTCTCCAACGAGGAGATAAGAGAGATCTGCGCGGCAGCCGTGGTCGATCTTCCGGTGAACGGCAAAAAGGTCCTTGTGCTTGTTCCCGACACTACGCGGCACGCCCCGATCGACCTGTTTTTTCATACCCTGACAGATCTCCTCTGTCCCAGAGTCAAGCGGCTGGATTTTCTAATTGCAACGGGGACCCACAAGGACATGGACCCGGAACGCATCTACCGCCACATGGGAATTACCGCATCGGAACACGCGGCACGGTATCCAAACGTTGCTTTTTTCAATCACGACCACAAGAATCCCGAAGCACTGGCTTCTCTTGGCACAATCCCCGCCCAGGAAGTGGCGAAACTCACCGGCGGCTTGTTCGAACAGGCACTCGATATTACCATCAACCGAAAAGCGGTCGAATACGATCATATCCTCATCGTTTCTCCTGTCGTACCGCACGAATCGATGGGTTTCGCCGGCGGGAACAAATATTTTTTCCCGGGGATTGGCGGACTTGGAGTTATCGAGACGTTTCATTGGCTTGCTGCATTCATCACCAATCCTGTTGTCAACGGCGTCAAAGATACTCCCACCCGGAAGGTCATTGACAGAGCGGTAACATTCCTTGCAACACCCCGTACTTGTTTCGCGTTTGCCGTTGATAACCAGCACCGGCTTGCCTGTCTTTTTGCAGGGGATCCGAAGGAGGCTTGGTCGAAGGCGGCGGATTATTCTGCACGGCTCCATATAACGTACCTCGACAAACCTCGCAAGGTGATCCTCGGTGTCACGCCCGCGATCTATGAGGAAATTTGGGTGGCAGGCAAAGCGATGTACAAACTTGAGCCCGTTGTCGCAGATGGTGGCGAGCTTATTATCTACGGGGCTCATATTAAAGAACTCTCCTTTACACACGGCGCGGCGATACGGCGGGTGGGGTATCATGTCCGTGACTATTTTGTCAAACAATGGAAGAAATTTTCCTCAGAGCCGAAACTAATCCTTGCCCACTCCACCAATGTTAGGGGAATAGGATCATTCGATGACGGAGAGGAACATCCCCGTATTTCAGTAACCCTCGCGACTTCGATTCCAGAAGATGTCTGCAGAAGTGTCAACCTGGGCTACCGGGATCCCCGCTCGATTGATGTCGACAGGTGGCGATCCGAACAGGATGATAATCTTCTTGTTGTTGAGGATGCCGGTCAGGTTCTTCACCGCTTACGGAACTGATCCGCCATGAACTTGAAACCCCGCGATGAATGTGCATTCGATCTTCTCGCTCTTGGCGAGTGCATGATCCGCCTCAGTCCACCCGGCCATCAGCGCATCGAGCTGAGTGCTGTCTTTGAGGCGTATGCCGGCGGCGGAGAGTACAATGTGGCGTATGCTCTTGCACGCTATGGATTGCGTACCGGATGGATCTCCCGCCTCGTTGATAACCCCCTGGGCCATTTTATCCGCAATCATGCGCGGGCGAGCGGCATGGACTTTGGAGAAGTCCTCTGGGTCCCATACGATGGTAGTGGACGGGCGGATCGCATTGGACTCAACTTCACCGAAGTTGGGATGGGGTTGCGGTCAAGTGTTACGATGTACGACCGTGGGCATACGGCGATCTCTCACATGAAGCCTGGTGACGTTGACTGGCGGCGCATCTTCGGTCAACGGAAGACACGTTGGTTCCATACGGGCGGAATTTTCACCGCGCTCAGCGGTTCCTGCGCCGGGGTCGCTCTCGAATCCATGAAAGCGGCGCATGATGCCGGCACCATTGTCAGCTACGACTTGAATTTTCGCAGTAAGCTCTGGTCAAGCGAGCAAGCAATAGAAACAACGCGCCGATTGATGCCTTTCATCGATGTACTTATTGGTAATGAGGAAGATTTCCAGAAAGTCCTCGGGTTCGACGTAAAAGGTATCAATGAAGATCTGACGCAGCTCTCGGTGGAGGCATACAAGGGCATGGTCCGGACGGTCGCCGGGGCGTTTCCGCACATCAGGGTTATCGGAACAACATTGCGTGAGGTCGTGAGCGGTCACGTGAATAATTGGTCGGCTATTCTGTACGATCAGGGAACGTTCTATGAGTCGCGCAAATACAATAACATGGAGGTGGAGGATCGTGTCGGTGGTGGCGACGGGTTCTGCAGTGGCCTTGTCTACGGCATGCTGCACGGTTTGGGTCCACAGGAATGCGTCGAGGTGGGAGCGGCACACGGTGCATTGCTGCAGACAACCCGCGGAGACACCAGTATGGTGACCATGGAAGAGGTTAGGCACGTTATGCAGGGAGGAAGCGCGAGAATTAAGCGCTGAAACAAACAAGGCAAATGGAGAACTATGCAACAGAATGCTGATATCGGACTTGTTGGACTTGCCGTCATGGGCGAGAACCTTGTGTTGAATATGGAGCGGAACGGCTTCCGGGTCGCGGTGTTCAACCGGACGGTGAACAAGGTGGACCACTTTATCAATGGACGGGCTCAGGGAAAGAACATCGTCGGCGCCAGCTCCATCGCTGAACTGGCGGCGATGCTGAAACATCCCCGGAAGGTCATGCTCATGGTGAAAGCAGGAACCGCAGTGGATGAGTTCATCGATCTTCTTATTCCCCATCTTGAGAAAGGAGACATCATCATCGACGGGGGAAACTCGTACTTCCGTGACACCATTCGCCGTACAGCAATGCTGCAGGAAAAGGGTTTGCTCTTCATCGGCACCGGGGTG
>JBGPGQ010000040.1:0-15470 GCA_041483995.1 Bacteroidota bacterium | reverse complement strand
GTTGCAACGTTTTCGCAATGGTCGTATCGGCATTGAGGCTGAACAGGCAATGGAGATGGTCGGTATGCCCATTAAGTCTATCGATGTAGACCTCTTTTTGTTCGGCATTCTCACGAATGTGGGTTATCAAGCGCGGACGAATCTCTCTCGTGAGGAGTGGTTCCCGACTCTTCGTCCCCCCATACTGCATGTATCCAGACTCTCACATAGGACACGTGACCCTCCTGTCAGGGTTAAAGCCGGATGGTATGATTTGGTGGCTCAACCTAAAGGTTGGGGTTATATGCCCGTAGATGTATGAACTCTCCAGTCCGGTGTTATGCCGGTACCATCTAACCCCACCATTTATGGTGGGGTCTCGACCATGCACAACGAGCACCGGCTTTAGCCATGACGTGTGAGATTGGAAGTTTCAGTATCACCTCACCCCCGAAAATACGCCGATGCCTTCGCGTGAAAGAGGCAATACCCAACCACCACCAGGATCACACTGTGCATCAACAACTCAAGCAGCGAATGCGATACGCTTAGGTAGACATGATACGCCATCCAAACAAGCAGAAGCCAGCGCGCCCAGTTGGCCCCACGGAGTGTAAACACTCCGCCAACAATCGCCAGAAAACGGACGAACAGGACCCAGACTTCCCCATAGTCAAATGGAATCTGAGCCTTGAACTCGCTGGCGTGGTATCCTAATCCGATGATACCCGTTGCAACGAATACGCAGCCGACAACTGTTACAGATATCGGTCGTTTGTTCATTTGTTATCGACGGTGGATTCTTCTTTCGAATATTGCAGGGCTTGTTTTACCCAGCCTCCAGGTATCATCGCCCTTGAAAAGCGATCACCATAAACTGACGAAACAACCTTACACCCCCGATTAATAACATGCCACCCATTGTAGTGTATGGAATGGAGAGATAGTGCTTCGGGAAGGACGAGTTTCTGAGAACAATACCGATCGTCATCATTAACCCGATCATGAGGTATCCTCTCCACGCCGTAAAGGCAAAGGCACAAGCCCAATCAGGCAAGCCATGAATTCGACTGATGTTCTTCCGCACAGCCTTCGAGAACATGTAAACATAACCAATTGCTGCGAGAACAACGCTTACTATTTCCACGAGCAGGTCCGTACCCAATGTAAATGGGGCAAGCCAAACGATTGCCCTCAGACAAAGTAGTACGCCAACTGCACTCCATATGATTCCCGCAATCGCAAAAAGCCAATGTCTTGGAACTGCCGGGTACAAAATCTGCCACATCGTAACCCTACTCAAAGATAATAGTAGTTGAATATATTCAACCCTAAATGATTCTCTGCTTCTCGCTTGAATACTGCCACAGTGCTTGATCGAGAGTGCGGACTGTAACGTCACACTTGCGCGCAAGTGTGCGGCAGAAGTCAACGTAGTCCGACCAGAAGGGAAAATTATACGTTGGCGGCTTTGCGTATCCCAGAGACCACAACGCGCGAAAGTCGAGAATGGGATGCTCTTCGTTGTGGAGCCAAAACAAGAGCGTGCTTGCGGTAGGCCAGTTCACGCCGTTCAGTAATGTCCAAATCTCAATTCGCAACTGCTCGTTGGCAGTTGAGAGCGCTATCTTGCTGACTGATTCGATGAACTCCGGCGAGTTGTTGGCACACAGACTTTGCGAACGCGGGGTCTTCCATTTGCAGATGGTCATAAAATCAGGTTTTGTTAAGTAGCCTGCTTTACGAACGCGAGGAACGACTTGATTTTCAATGACCGGATCGGGTGTGTAGTCATAGCGATCAGACTATTTAGCAACGTCACGTTCGGGAAACCTGAGTTTGAAGCGGTTCATACTTTTGGATTTATCCCATTATGTGTTTGTTGTGTGGGAGCATTGTGCCATCGATGAGATGGATCTTCAAATCACGACGGGATTGTTTGCTCATGCGAGGATTGAATCAGATAGGTTGGAAATGGATTTAAATTTCATACTCTAACTATAGATTGCGCCCCCGTTTCAATCAACGACCGATTCTCGGGTACATCAAACGTGCTCACGTTCTTGCCTTTCTTGAGCCACTTCATGATGAGTTGGTAAACGTTACCGTTTGGTTCAGCGTAGGCAACAAAGATCTCATCCGCGAGTTCGGCCATAAAGTTGTTCCGCTTGTTGGCGGTTTCCTGGCTAACACGAGTAACGCTCGAATCAAATGGCGATATGAAGAGAAGGCGATTCTTTGAAAGAGCTTCCGCAAACTCCGGCTCAACATGCTTCTTCAATCCACGTGCAAGAGCAACTATGATTGGCTGGCTTCCTTTCAGCAGATAGTGAAGCACATCCTTTTCAATCTGAGAATGATTCCCTGAAAGAACACACACACCCGCATTTCGTTTCTCGATGGCCCAGTCGTAAGACTTTGTTACAATCGACGCAGGGCAACGGCGCGAACAAAGAAACGCAACTTTGTGAAGACCCAATACCCCTTTGTTTCCCTGTGTCTGTTTTAGCATCGATTTCCCAACAAGGTAGCGTCAGAGGTTTTTGACGAGAATCTGGACTAGGGCGCCTACCAACAAGGCAGTAGCAACGCTCGCAGACGTGCCAAGAAGATAGTACTCCGCAAAGTCCTTGCTGTCAAGTTCCTTGAAGCGGGCTATCGACTTGGCTGTCAAAGCAAACGCGACAGCGGTGTAGCTGCCTGTCAGAACAAATGTCAGCGTGATGATGCGTTCCAGTACGCCAATCCACTCTCCCCTGTTCTCCTTGTTGACAGCGGCCGTGCCCGACACTGTTTCCATGAGGATTGGAAACTTACCGAGTATCCCCCGAACGATTCTGGCTCCTCCGTCAACCATGAAGAAGTACGCGGCCAAAGTCACGAAAACGACCACAGTACTCTCTTGCAGGTACGAGCCGACATTGCCCAGACTCCCTAAGGCGAGTGTCTCGAGCCGAACATACCAGTCATGGACATGCACAGGTAGCACAAAACGCCAAACCGCTGTCAGGAGCAATATGGTAAAGGCTTGTGTGAAGATAAATGTTTCCAAGAATCTCCTTGTAACTCTGCGCCCCAACCATATATCCCAGAACGTTCGTTGTGCTGCAACGAGGAGGAATCCAGCCAGAAGCTTCCACGATGAAAACCCAAGGGTTCCAATCCCCAGTATCGTCAAGAGTAGTCCGGTTTGGATAAATACTGTTGATACCAGAATTTTGGGAACATGTCTCCAGAGAAACCGTTTAACGAGGAACTCGGATAACGAGTACAGGCAGATGATGGCCGCCAGATATCGCAGTTCGTGATCAGTTGCCACGAAAACCTCCAGAGGTGATAATTTTTAGATATAACCTTATAAGGTTATATACATCAGATATAACCCTTAACGGTTATGTGTTACTTACGGGGCATCGAAGCCAAAAAATCATGCAGGGCATCCTCAGCCTCTGTCATCTTGCGAATGGTGGGGGAGCGCAACACGTTGGAGACTGCTGGCTGGGAAATTCTCAGTTTCCTTGCTACAGCTTCCTGGCCTTCCAGTTCTTTCCTTCGCTGAATGATCTCCTGCTGGCGGGAGGTAAGACGCTTCCATTCGCTTTCCATCAAACCTACCAGGGCATTGGTCAGGTGCAAGGCGGGAGAATCAAAGTCGAACATAACTTCCTGACGCTCCTTCTTCGCAGACGCTACTGCTCGTCGTGCACGGTAAAACGCTTCACCGTCTATGGTATCCACCTTCACCTTCTTCCTCTTTTTCTTCGTGAATGTTGTTGACAGTGACCCGATGCCGATGCCAATCGCAAAAGGAATTGGCTCCATCAAATCCTGCAGCCGGCGTGCGAAGCGATAACTCTCTGCAGGAGAAACGAGCAATCCCTCAAACGAATCCCCCTCACTGACTCTGAACCGGAACTCAGATACGATCGACTTCTTAAACTCGTTATTCAGCAGGTCGATCGTACGGAGAAACAGCCTCTGTATCTTCGCCCGGTCAGGAAGATCACGAGACCTGTTGATATCTCCGATGATGGCACAGTACAATTGCTTCTTCATGTGGCTCCTATATCCGATTTAAGACTCTCAGTTTTGTCAGAGGCGCAGATAGCTCGGTTGAGGAGAAAATCGATGGAATTACATCACGTTCCTGTTCGCTTACGCGGTAAGATGTCAAGAATCTGTCTGAGATTAGGAACGAGCAACAACTTTGCCCCCTCCTTCCTTATCAGATCCTCGCTTAGCGAGCTTCGAAGAAGATAGAGGAAAAACCGCACAGAAACAACAGAACAAGAAGCACTAGAGCAAAAGGATTTGATCCGTCGCGATGCGACCAAAAATGACTATCGTCTAAAACGTCACCCCCAGCGTCACCGGTACGTAGGTACTGGTCTCTCCCTCGGTGAGTATCCACACATATTTTACTTCTACGAAAAGTGTCAGTCCAAGACTGAGGTCAGCACCAGCGCCAAGATTCAGGCTGGTCTTGCCACCCTCACTCCTCGATGGAAATGTGTTGCCAGCAACGCCTGAGATTGAGGTCTTCGTTTCATCAACAGACAACCATGCAAGACCGACTCCACCGGTAAGATACGGAGTCACAACCGGCAGTGGGAGAATATTCCATTTGCCGTTTGCATTGAGCGAGAAAATGCTGAGCCCGCCTCCGTTGATTGAAATCTGGTTCACTGCTCCACCGAAGACCCCGGCATATGAACTGCGAAACCGATCTTCGTCAAGGGAGTATTTCATGTAGTCACCGGAAAGGCGGAAACCAAACATGAGGAGACTGACATCCAGATGTGCGCCGCCACCCCATCCGGCTCCATAGGCGTCTTTCAATGAAGCCGATCCGGAAACGGCCGGTCCGGGCAAATTGCTCATAGTAAAATTGCCGTGCACGCCAAAACTGAATTTTGGAGCAAGCGGTTGGGCTACCAACGTGCCGACGGCAAAGAGCATACATACGAGAAAAAGGGACTGTTTCATTTGACTCTCCAATAATAGTTGGAAGTAATTTAATAACATCTGTTTCGAGGAACAAGAATTTCTTACACCATGGGTGCAAATTCAACCTCGTTTTTCTCTGTAATGTACACGAAATACCGCATATCTCGCAAACCCTGAACGATGGAACGCAAATTGCAGTAACTTAGAGTGGTCCATATTTACTTGCGCAGGGGAAAATAGGACAATTACGACATCAGGAGAAGGAAAAATGAGCTCCGCAGACACAAAAAATGAAAACGAAGAAAAAATGCCACACACGGAACCTGGTATTGAAATTCAGGAAACTACCAGCAACCACAAACAGAAACCTGCCCACAAACCTAATGGCGGACGAAAGACCAGTACAAAAGTCTCTACACCTCCATTCACGCATCATCGTCCGCAGCCGCCTTCAAAAAAGTCACCGGCCAGGTTCATCATTGCTGTTGGGGCCTGTATTCTGCTTGGTGGAGCAGTTGCGTTTTACACGACAACTCCGCCCAGGAAGCCTTTGCCCCCGATTCCCATGGTTGAGGAAACGTCCGCTCCTGTTGCGGCACCAGTGGAACAACCCGTGCCAAGCAATGTGGCGCCTCCGCCAAAAGAAGTTGTCAAAGAATCCATCCACCCCAACGCCACGATCGATGTACCGAGTGTTGGCTTGAGAAACACACCTGATATTGATGCGAAAGCCACGTCTGTAAGAGTCAAACGTGGAGAACAAGTCGAAATAGTCAAGAGACACTCAGGCAGCGGCCCGGAATGGGTGAAGATAAAAACGAAATCGGAGAGGGTTGGGTGGGTCTTCGCATCCCTCGTAAAGGAACGAAAAGCAAAGTAGCTTGAGATTGTTTGCGGCGTATGACTCTAATAGTTTGTCCGGCATCACTCACCTCTTGTTTATCATGCCGGGACTTAGCGCTCCACTTTTGCTGCTATCATCAACGTTGCACGCCTATCCAGAGCCACAAACACTGACCTTTCAAATTCTGCGCGATGGGGACACATCACAATCCTGCACAATGTGTTATGGAGCACTGACCCGATTGACCCGGCTGTTGTATATTGAACACGTTAAAACAACAACATAGGAGCAACCATATGTTCAAGCCAAGCATAGAAATTGCGTCGGAAATTGCGCACGATCTAAACGTGAGCCGTGAGCTTGTATGGGAGATCATCAAGGGAGTGCGCTACGACTCTGTTGAAGAGCTGGAGATCAGAGTCTGCAAGGCACTGACGTAAAATCGGAGCCCGGAGCGGCCAGCCCAATCCAGCAATTCAGTCAGAGATTTCCTATCTTGAGTCGGTCTTCAACTAAACACAATGTCGACCGGCTCTTTTCCATCAGTACGTGATCCATACGCAGCATTGCGGTATCCGGAATACCGCAACTTCATCATTACAACCTTTCTGTTCACGATCGCTCTTCTCATCCAGGAAGTTGCCCTAGGGTACGAATTATACACCATCACGCATGATCCCCTTGCTCTTGGCCTGACAGGTCTTGCCGAAGCCGTTCCATTCATCGGCCTTTCACTCTATGGCGGCCATCTGGCTGACAGGAAGAGCAAGAGGCAGATTATTCTCCTGAGCGTTGCGGTCATTACTGCGGGTTCGCTCCTTCTTCATCTGTTCGCACGGGCCGGCGCGTCGGAAAGTGTTCCACAATCGGTTCTCGTGGGAGTCATTTATGCGACGGTGTTCTTGATCGGGCTCTGCCGCGCATTCCAATCACCTGCAGCATCGTCGCTCCGCGCATTTCTTGTTCCCATCACTGCGTACGAAAATGCAGCCACATGGAGCAGTTCGTCATGGCAAACCGGCTCCATCGTCGGCCCAACCATCGGTGGGTTTCTCTTTGCGTGGACGGGGTTTTCAAATACATTATTGGTTGTCGTGGGTTTGCTCGCTGTTGCGGTGTTCCTTTACTCACGCATCGGTGACAAGAAAGTTGAAGCAGCAGCAACAGGAAGCAATCTACTCGCGAGTGTCAAGGAAGGACTGCGGTTTGTCTGGCGGACGAAGCCAATCCTGTATGCAATTTCTCTCGATTTATTCTCCGTGCTCTTCGGTGGCGTTGTCGCCCTTCTGCCGATCTACGCGCAGGATATTCTCAAGGTCGGGGCAGAGGGTTTGGGAATTCTCCGAGCGGCACCAGCAGCTGGAGCCGTTCTAACGCTTATCATACTTTCACGCATTTCTCCAATGCGCAACGCGTGGCGCAATCTCCTGATTGCAGTAGCGGGGTTCGGAATATCGATTCTCGTCTTTGCAGTCTCAACGTGGATGGTGGTGTCCGTCGTTGCGCTTTTCCTCAGCGGCGCATTCGATAGCATCAGCGTGGTGATACGACAAACCCTACTGCAACTCAGGACGCCCGACGAGATGCGCGGACGGGTGATGGCCGTGAACGGCATGTTCGTGTCGTCATCGAATGAGCTTGGAGCATTTGAGTCAGGCACAGCAGCACGATTAATTGGCACCGTTCCTTCTGCAATCTTTGGCGGTGTGATGACTCTTGCGATCGTCGGATGGGTATCGTTGAAAACGCGAGACTTGATGGGAACGCGATATGACACGCCCGGGTGAACTTCGGCAGGCTTGATAAACTCATGAAGTGCGGATGGTTCTCTCGACAAAAAATTATTATATTCTGTTAGTGTACAAACTAACTATACACTCAAACTAATGCAGATGCAGAAAAACAGCCACAACGTCACGACGGTCGACATCTCTTTGCTCGATGAAAGAGGATCAAACGGGCGATTGTCGTCAATGGCGCATGGTTTGGTCGGGTCGGAGATTCTTAAGATCGCAACCGATATCCGCGCAATGAGGACGGAGGGAAAACCCATTTGTAATCTCACCGTCGGCGATTTCGATCCTGCCGAGTTTCGCATTCCTGCATTTCTTGAAGAGAACATTCGCGAAGCGTTGCAGAGAGGGGAGACAAACTACCCACCGTCCGATGGAATGCTCGCCCTCCGCAAAGCCGTGCTTGCATTCTACGAACAATGGCTGCGTCTGAAGTATCCTCTGGAGTCGGTACTCATTACCGGTGGTTCACGACCAGGAATCTACGCAACTTACAGTACGCTCATCGACCCGGGTGACATAGTTGTGTATCCTATTCCTTCCTGGAATAACAACCACTACTGTCACCTCGTGGGCGCGGTCGGCAGACCAGTTGTGTGTACTCAAGCGGATGCATTTCTTCCAACGCGAGCATTGTTAGAGAACGCTGTCCGCGGAGCTCGACTGCTGGCACTTAATTCCCCTCTGAACCCGACTGGAACAGCATTCACGCAACAAACGCTCGAAGACATCTGCGACCTCGTACTCGAAGAGAATAAGAGGAGAAAAGAGAAGCCTTTGTATCTCATGTACGATCAGGTGTACTGGATGCTTACGTTCGGCAAAACGACTCATTTCAATCCTGTGAGCTTGAGACCTGAGATTGCTCCCTATACAATTTTTGTTGATGGTATCTCAAAGGCTTTCGCTGCAACCGGGCTCAGAGTTGGATGGGCTCTCGGTCCGCCCGATGTCATTCAAAAGATGGCAAGCCTTCTTGGTCATGTGGGAGCGTGGGCACCACGCGCCGAACAAGCGGCAACGGCAAAATTGCTTGGCGCAACCGACGAAATCATCACCTACCATAGAGAGATGAAGGTGGGTGTTCAGGCGCGGCTCGATGCATTGCACTCCGGCATAGGTACGCTTCGCAAAGAAGGCTTCAGCGTTTCTGTAATCTCACCAATGGGAGCAATTTACCTGAGCGCACAGTTTGCACTCAATGGAACACGCACCCCCCAAGGTACCGTTCTTCATACAAACGAAGACATAAGAAAATATCTCCTGCATGAAGCGCAGCTTGCCGTGGTTCCCTTCCAGGCATTTGGAGCGACTGATGAAACGGGATGGTTTCGTCTTTCCGTCGGCGCGGTCTCGCGTACAGAGATCCAATCGATGTTTCACAGACTGAGAAAAGCGCTGGCTGCCCTGTCGCCTACACTGTGAAAACGTTCTCCGAGTATTTCGAAGCAACGATCCGTTCGGCATTCCTTCCTTCACGCCCACTTGAACAGGGCGAATGTCAGTCGCACACTTCCGAGCGTTGCAAACTCTGTTTCGCAATCAACCTCACGTACTCTGATGAAGTCATTCTGAAAAACAAAGCATTGCTGGAATTCTGGAAACAGCTTTCGCGAACTCCCCTTGCTCCACTCGTAGATTCCCCCCGCGGAAGGGCGTATCGAACAGTTACCAAACGAAAAGTCTTCCCGTTTCGAGATACGCTGAAACTCTGTCTCATTGATCCATCGGAAGGCGGGTCACGTGCCGGATTCAATGTTATCCGATGCGCCATTGAGCCGGACGATCACGGAAGAATTTATGCCAAGACCCAGGACTTGATTGCCAAACCGTACGCAACATCCCTTGCAGATCAACTAAGCTACGTGATCATCAAAGGAAACTACACTGAATATACGGTGATCTTCAATGTCCTGGAAATTTCTCCATCGCTAATCAAAGCCGCCAACACACTCTCGAAGTCGCTTACCCACGAGCTCAAGGATATTATCGGCCTGCTCATCTACGAAGACGACTCCGGAAGAGGCTACTACATGGGAGCGAAGAGTGCCCATGTCTCTCCAAAGATAAAAAAGATTTTCGGCAAGAGTGAACTGTACCAGAAAGTGCTAACGAAAAGCTTCCTCTACTCTCCCCTCTCGTTCTCGCAAGTCAACCAATCGATCATTGAGTCATTGATACTGAACGCGGGAGAACTCCTTGAGCTTAAGAAAGACCAGACAATGTTTGATCTGTATTGCGGCTATGGATTGTTTTCGCTCTGTCTGGCCGACAAAGTGCGCAACGTGGTCGGCGTTGAACTTTCCCCGAATTCAATTGAATCGGCAATAGCCAACGCAAAGCGACAAGGTGTGAGGAATGCGAGATTCACCAGAAACGACATCACAGCAACATCGATCCAGTCTATTATGAAGCAGGCGACACCGAATGACGTGGTTCTTCTTGACCCTCCGCGAGCGGGCACGGCTGAAGGTGTCATCGAATGCATCGCTGCAAAACACCCGGAAAAGGTTCTCCATATTTTCTGCAACATCGATCTTATGCCAGTGGAAATTGCACGTTGGGAGGCATCCGGTTACAAACTGGAGAAGGTTCTTCCGTTTGACATGTTTCCCGGAACATCTTCAATTGAAATGATGACGTTGTTTGTGCGGAAATGATTTTTTATCTGATCCAAATGATGGTGATGCCGGAATTCGCCTGACGAAGATCCGGATCATCGTAGTCGCCAACTTCCTTGCGTAGTTCCTGCGTCGCCGCATTATACAGACTATACTGCTCTCCTTCAATCACCGCACGAAACCTTGTTGTATTCCGAAAAGCCCAATTGCGAACGGTTTCTTTTGTTGAACCGCCTTTCCCTGAACTACCATGGCCGTGGATGATTTTGAGAATGCGAAGGCTCGATGAGTTACGCACGCGGGACCAGGCATTCAGCAATTCCTCCTCGACCGCATCAGGCTTTCGTGGTGGATGTGCAACATCGATGGTGAGTATTGGAGACATGATTTCCAAAGAGATCACTACCCTTTGAATCTCTTCAACCGCAGCGAGTTGCTTACGACGCTCACAGAGCTGAATGCCATTGCCGCTGCTGCAACCATGGGGTTCAACATACCCAACGCTGCAAGCGGAATACCGATTATGTTATAGATGAAAGCCCAAAAGAGATTTTGTTTGATAGTACCAATCGTTCGCGAAGAGAGACGTATCGCCGTGACAATACCATTGAGATCGCCTCTCATCAGAGTTATGTCAGCTGCCGCCATTGCAATGTCGGTGCCGGTCCCCATTGCTATCCCGACATCCGCCTGTGCAAGTGCAGGGGCGTCATTGATGCCGTCACCAATCATCGCGACGCTCTTCCCTTCTGACTGGACAGTCTTTACATGCCGGGCTTTATCTTGTGGTGACACTTCCGCAATAACTCTGTCGATGCCAGCTTTGCTTGCAATAGCGTTGGCGGTCGCTTTGTTGTCACCTGTCATCATTATCACTTCGATACGCATTGCGTAAAGCGTACGGATTGCGTCCATAGATGTCGGCTTGATCGTGTCTGCAACAGCAATCAATCCCGCCAGCTTCCCATCAATTGCTACAAGGATTGGGGTCTTCCCTTCACCAGTCAGTTTCTGCATCAACAGCGGATCGACATCAGCCTTAAGAAGAGCCCCGTTGCCAACCGCAACCACAGCGCCATCAACTATTCCAGTCACGCCAACACCAGCCGCGGACTGAAATGACTCCGGTTCTGCCAATGCGAGATGCGTCTTCGCAGCATGGTCAACGATTGCACGTGCAAGAGGATGCTCGGACTTACGTTCAAGCGACGCGGCATACTTCAATATCAACATTTCGTTGAACCCGCTGAATGCCATTATATCCGTCACTGAGGGCTTGCCTTCTGTTATAGTGCCGGTTTTGTCGAAGATCATTGTTTGAATCTTGCGGGCACGTTCGAGGCTTTCCGCATTTTTGATAAGGATGCCAAGCGTCGCTCCCTTTCCGGTTCCCACCATAATTGCGGTCGGAGTTGCGAGCCCGAGTGCACAGGGACACGCAATGATGAGCACAGCTACGAAGTGAATCATTGCCGCAGTAAATCCGATGCCGCCGAAGAAATACCATAGCACAAAAGTCAACACTGCAATACCAATCACAATAGGAACGAAGACCGAGGCAATCTTGTCTGCAAGATTCTGTATCGGCGCTTTGGAGCCCTGTGCATCCTCCACGAGCTTGACTATCTGGGCGAGCACTGTTTGTTTTCCAACCGCTGTGGCTTTGAACTCGATGCTGCCATTGTAGTTGATCGTCCCGGCGATGACACGCTCTCCAGCGTTCTTCTCCACCGGCAAACTTTCGCCTGTTACCATGGCTTCGTCAATCGTGGTAAACCCCTTTGTAACAATTCCATCGACGGGGATTTTTTCGCCGGGCCGTACCAGAACGACGTCATCCACGCGAACCTCTTCAATCGCAATATCCTGCTCCACTTCGCGGCGGAGTACGTGGGCGGTCTTCGGCTGCAAACCGAGAAGCTTCTTGATCGCATCCGCTGCACGGTTCTTTGCCGTTGTTTCGAGAAGCCTGCCGAGAAGAATAAGCGTGATGATCGTGGCTGACGTATCGAAGTACACGTGCTGCTCCACAACACCCAACCACTCCGGGAAAAGAACGGCAACAAGACTGTACACGAAAGCAGAGCCTGTACCAACTGCAACCAGCGTGTTCATGTCAGCCGTCAAATGATTTGCCGTAACCCAAAAGCCCTTGAAAAATCTTCTCCCCGAAATGAACATTACGGGAGTGGTAAGAATGAGAAGAATCTTGTTCGTCACTCCTATTGAGAAAGGCAACGAATCCATCATACCGAGCATACTCAGTAGCACGATGGGAGCCGTCAGTACGGCACTAAGAATGAATTCTTTCTTGAGCTTCGTGAAGGCCTCATCTTTTGCAGCGGACCGATCAGCATCTGCCGTTGCTATGGGCAGAATCAACTCATACCCTGCATTCGCTACCGCACCCTTGAGCTGTGTGCCAGAAACGCGGCCGGGGTCAAATGTCACAGTGGCCTTTTCAGTTGCAAGGTTAACCATGGCATTTTCCACACCATCGACATTTTTCAGCGCCTTTTCCACCCGTGCAACACAGCTCGCACACGACATCCCTTCGACAGGGAATGAAGCAGTTGATAATTCAGTATCTTGACTATTTGTTCTCATACATGTCTGTTTAATAGACCTGGGATCTGCAATTATTGGATGCTGTTTTGAAGATATTCATAAAACATACAACATAACAAGTACCTGCTGCGTTACAGAACATTGGTGGAATGTTATACGATAACTCTCCACCGTTGATTTTGCAAGTATTGTGTGTAAATTGGGATGGATTAACCGAAACTGTTTCTGACCATCAAATAACTTCCACTCAAATGTCAAAACCAAAGGATGACAAGCCGCTGCTTATTCGATGCCCGAACTGCAAACAAACGCGGGAGCCTGACTACAACGAAACAACACGGCGCCATGTGTGCGCACTTTGCGCTGCTCCGCTTGATGCTCAGGTGTTCATCGAAAAGAAGAAGCGGGGATTGAAGTAGTTTGGACCAGCCAAATAATCCATTGCATGGCAAAACACTGGAGATGATCCTGAATCATCTGGTCAATCACTACGGCTGGGAGGAAATGGGGAGCAGGATTAGAATTCGGTGCTTCACTGAAAATCCAAGCATGCAATCGAGCTTGAAGTTTCTCCGCACAACACCATGGGCGAGGAAGAAAGTGGAAAAGTTGTATCTCAAAAGTATGGAACCGTGAACCTTCTTGCCCCGTTAGGACCACACGTTTTTTGGATCGCGGATAACCTTGATCAGCGCAATGATTCAACCGTAGGGATTTGATTCATCAAATCCAACAAGAGGGCTTGATGAATCAAGCCCGACAAAAGATGACAGTATGCTCACTTCTCCTTCAGTCTGAACCTCACGCGCAACACGCCATCCTCGTACGATGTCGAGATGACCCTGAATTCTCGCAGCTCTTTCGTGGAATGGACATGCTGTCCCCGGCAGGGGCACGCATCATAGTCGCCGATGCGGATAATGCGAAGCGTGTCACCGGCACTATCGGGCAGCCTCGCAAGATCGAAAAGCCTATCCGCTTCGTCGCGTTGCATGAACTCTTCCGTCACCGACATGTCCGCAGCAATCACCTCGTTGACTCGTCGTTCGATTTCCTTCACCTCATTATCTGCAAGATTACGATCAAAATGGTAGTCGCACTTTGATTTTTTCTTTTCGATGTGAGCGCTGAAGGAGCGTCCCCGGTTGAACATCCGCACCATAGTCTGGTTCAGGATGTGCTCAGCCGAATGCATGTGTGGGTTGTAGTCTTTGGCCAAAGTAACTCCTTCTTTTGTTGTTACTTTCTTTAGAAGAAAGTAACCAAAGAATTTCCGCAATCGCCCGTCCATTTGGACGAGGCCCCGTTCCGTCTATTGAACTATTGGACGGAACGGGCAACGCACGGACAGGTTAATACAGTCTTGTGTACTAGGCGATTTCGTCTGGGAAGTTGAAGCTTTGGGGTCACTTATTGGTCGACGAAATCGCAAGCTCTGTTTGATCGGTCCAACCCACACTGCCGGCGATTGCGGATACCAAAGGCTGTTTGGAAATACACAGTGGAATGAAGAGCGTCTATAACGGGAAAGGGTTATTTCAACAGAAGCATCTTTTTCGTTTCTGCAAAATGGCCGAGTTGCAACCTGTACAGGTACACACCGCTGGCAAGACGTGATGCGTCGAATTCAACTGTATGATGCCCAACGGATTGGTTCTCTTGTGCAATTGTAGCGACCTCACGGCCATCAAGAGCGAAGACCTTCAGTGAGATTGTGCCACCAACTGGAAGGTAATATGAAATCGTGGTTGTCGGATTAAAGGGATTCGGGAAATTCTGTTCGAGCTTGAACTCGGCAGGCTTTGTCTCAACCGGAGGCGTGACACCCGTTGGAAGAATCAATCCGGCATCAACCCATGCGGAATACCACAAACTGGCGAGATCCCGTGTGCCCCGTTGCATTTGATCGAGTGTTATGATCCGGGTTCTGTTCCAGAGCTCTGTATAGTACGTTGCATTATATATGCCGCCGGATGCCGCCTTAGCGTACGTATCGCCATGCAGAATTGTATCAACAAGACTGTTGGTATGAAAAATATAGTCGAATACAAAATCAATCTTATTGGTAACATACTCAACGTTATCGGGAACAATGTACAGCGCCGAGAGATAATAGGTCGGACTCAACATCGTCGTTTCATAGCGTGCGTGGATGCCGCTATTGCCCGTATACTGCCCGTTGTAGTTCTTTGTATTGTGCAACGGTTGGTGTGCGTCGCCTACGTAATGACCGATATCGCTCGCTCTCAGCGTTGCATGTGCCCAATCACCTTGGACAAGCTCCGTAACAAGAGTATCATAATTCCATACCGTTGCCCACGGATTTGTCCCGTTATTTTTCACTCTCTCCCAGCCATACAATGCGATCACGGTGTTAAGATCGTGAGGCAAATTGTGAAAATTTGGATAGTCATCAATATCCATGAAATGGCGTGGGCCTTCGGCAAAAAGACTCGTGTCATTGGGATTGTTGTTCCGTCTCACGTCAGGATCAATTGAGTGAAGTGAAAAAAACGAACTATCCTGGATGAACAACTGCATGTTGTTGGGAAGATGATACACTGCGGTTCGATTGATGAACCTGTGGGCATCCCAGCCCCAGCCAAACGCCGTGAGATACATCGCTGCGACAAGTAGCAACGAACCGAGGGTAACAACAGTTTTACGGATCAATGAAGTCTCAAGATTGTGAAGGGTAGTCTATTGTTAATATAGTAT
>JBGPGQ010000039.1:0-15530 GCA_041483995.1 Bacteroidota bacterium | reverse complement strand
TGGCGTCAACTGCGCGCGGGCGCAAGAAGCGCGGCGCGTGATCGCTGATGTTGAACGGACAGTGTGCTCGACTGGTGCAGCGAAGCCACAAGCTCCTAAGAGGGCGACGGCAACACCATGCCTCGTCGCCTCATGGAGCCCTCCGAGAAAGTGTGCTACGGTTCCCCCACCATGAGCTACGACCTCGTTGTTCCGCCGTCTCCAGGCCCGCTCGCCAAATCGCTCGGCGATCTTCATGTGCTCTGCGTTGGCGTATCAAAGCAACTTCCGGCCTCTGGATTCAGGAGCCTGCCACAGTGCGAGCATGACGCGCTCGCTGTCCGCGACGCGTTCGCCGACGTTTTTCAACTCGGCGCGCAAGCCCGGAACGTCTCGCAACTGACATCCAAGGCCGCCACCGTTGCCAAGGGCTCTATTATCGACGCGCTCCGACAACTTGCGACGGCTGCGAGCGACTCCGACCGGATACTGTTCTTCTTCAGCGGCCATGGGCAACGTTTGGGAGACAAACTTTACTTGGTCCCTGAAGACGCGTGGGACAGCGACGACCCCGAGGCCCTGATCGAATTCGATCGCGTTCTGGAGATTCTCAACGGTTCCAAAGCGCGTCAGAAGTTCATCGTCCTTGACGCGTGCTGGTCCGGACCCGACGTGACGCACATCAAGAAATTCGTTCCTTCCAGCCTCTCAAAGAAGTTTCTGGAAGATTATCTGAGTCGCACCACCGGCTTCTTCATTCTCACATCGAGCTCCGACTCTCAGACGTCTACGACTCAGTCGCCCAATCCGAAACTCAGTCTTTTTACGCACCATTTCGTCGCAGCGTTGCGCGGGCATCCTGACGCACTGGATGATCGCTTTCTCACGCTTCAGAAGCTCTTCGAATACGTGTCGGTCAATGTCCAACGCGATTCGAAGTCGTACCACAAGCTTCAGGAGCCGGTTCTTCGTATGAGCGCCTCCGGTTCTCCTGTTCTCGGAGATTTTCGTCCCATCATAAATCCGGCGGGGTTGGGCGAGTATCCTATCGATACGATTTACTGTGTCGAAATTGAAGACCTACGTGTCACGGACGTTCTGAGGAACATCAAGAAATGGACCTATTCTATGGAATATCTGGCTGCCAAGGTGAACACTCAACTTGGTGACCACTACGAGGAACGATTTGGGCGTCTCGCCGCGCGCTTGAGGAACGAGGTCGAAATCTCATCCAGCGACATTCGAGCGCGGGTGAAGCAAGGGAAGTCCATCCGGTTCCTCGTGCCGAAGCCGGTGGAGTCGTACATTTATTTCAGGAAGTTGTACGGCTAGTTCCGAACGTATCACAGTCATTGCGAGGAGCGCTTCTTAGCGACGAAGCAATCTCATACCAGGCGAAAAAAAGAGATTGCTTCGCAAAAGAGGCTCGCAATGACAAGACTCGCGTGAGTAACCGCCTACATAGAATGCTTGCAATAACACCGCCACCCCCAGTCATTACGAGGAGTGTTGCGTAACGACGGAGTAATCCCGATCATGTCCAAACAAATGTTTGTGTATATCATGACCAACAAGGTCAACACCGTGCTCTACACTGGCGTCGCCAGCAATCTGAAGCGTCGCGTATACGAACACAAGGAGAAGATCAAGAGCAAGTTTACCGCACGATACAACGTCAATAAACTTGTCTATTATGAAGTGTTTGCAGACTCCTACAATGCCATTGTCCGGGAGAAACAGATTAAGGCCGGGTCGCGCCAGAAGAAGATCGATCTGGTCAACGCACTGAATCCGGGATGGGTTGACTTGTATGACCACGTATGAGCTTGCTTAGCAAAACCGCTGGCAACGACACCACGACTCTCAGTCATTGCGAGGAGCGAAGCGACGAAGCAATCCCCAACTTGGCTGAAAGAGAGATTGCTTCGCAAAAGAGGCTCGCAATGACACGACTCGAACTGGTACCAATTGTCGTGACCAGCCATGCATACACACACTCAGAAAGGAACTGACCGTGATAATCGATACTGGCAACACCGGATTCATGCTGTTATGCACCAGTCTCGTCATGCTTATGACTCCCGGCCTCGCATTTTTCTATGGCGGGCTCGTTGGGAGAAAAAATGTTCTGGCAATCATGATCCAGAGTTTTGTCTCCATGGGATGGACAACGGTGCTATGGTATGCATTCGGGTATTCCCTGTGCTTCAGTGGTGATGTCGGAGGAATTATTGGAAACCTCGACATGGCATTTCTCCGTGGCGTTGATCTGTTCACACCGTCCCCCATCAACAACACGATTCCCATCATAGTCTTCATCGCGTATCAAATGATGTTTGCCATTATCACCCCTGCATTGATCACGGGCGCTTTTACCAACAGAGTAACATTCAAAGCCTACATGTTCTTCCTGACCGCCTGGCTGGTGTTTGTTTACTTCCCGTTTGTCCATATGGTGTGGGGTGGTGGGTTCTTGCAGAAATGGGGGGTATTGGATTTTGCAGGTGGGATTGTGGTTCATAACATCGCTGGAATGGCGGCACTCGCGTCCGTGCTCTTTGTGGGAAAACGTCGCGTCCTGGACAAGGGGCCGCACAGCATTCCCCTGGTGGCGTTGGGTACCGGACTCCTATGGTTTGGCTGGTACGGGTTTAATGCCGGGAGCGAGTTCCGCGTGGACGCTGTGACAGCCGTCGCGTTTCTCAACACAGATGTGGCCGCGTCTTTTGCCGCGGTTACGTGGTTAATGGTGGACTGGATGATCTCAAAAAAGCCAAAGTTTCTTGGCCTGCTCACCGGCGCGGTTGCCGGGCTGGCAACGATCACTCCGGCTGCAGGGTATGTGTCACCGACGTCGGCTGCGATCATCGGGATTGTCTCCGGCGTTGTTTGCTACTTTGCTGTTACTCTCAAGAACAAACTCATGCTTGATGATGCCCTGGATGTCTGGGGTGTGCACGGTGTGGGAGGGTTTCTCGGCGTCATCCTGCTTGGTGTTTTTGCCTCGGTTGCGTTCAATCCGGGTGCAGGCGTTGATGGACTGCTTGCAGGTAATTCTGTATTCTTCTGGAAGCAGGTCGCAGCGGTTCTTCTTTCCTCAGTGTGGGCATTCGGGTTTACCTACGGGATGCTGTGGCTTATCAATCTCATCACACCGGTTGGAGTGACGGGCAAGACGGAGGAAATCGGTCTCGATGAGTCGTTGCACGGCGAACACGCGTATGTTGAGGGGGATGAATTGTAGGACGGGAAGTGAGGTTGCGTTTGATCGATGCGGATGGCGTCAGGGTTCAGCGCGAACGGAGCATATTCAAAGGTCATCCGTAAGGGCGTAGCATGCTACGCCCCTACAAGAGAAACCGCAACAATACACAACTCCTCTCCGTATCTCTCGTTAAAGCACTAATCTGATTGCGTCGTGGGAACTCCAGCACGGTTGCAATTCTACCCAAAACTCAATAATTTACTCCACCCTTCGTCAATCATTCCAGAAAGGATTCACAAATGAAGTACCGTTTCGCTTTGGTTGCGCTCTTTCTTGTCAGCCTGTTTGCTTCAACCGCGATATCGCAACAGGAAGCGAGACTGCTTCGCTTCCCCGCTACGTACGGCAACCAGATTGTTTTCTCGTATGCTGGCGATCTGTACACAGTTGCCTCTACCGGAGGAGTTGCCCGTAAGATCACCAACGATGTCGGCTATGAGATGTTCGCCCGCTTCTCGCCTGATGGCAAATGGCTTGCATTTACCGGTCAATACGATGGCAACACCGAAGTGTATCTGATGCCCTCGGAAGGTGGCGTGCCTAAACGACTCACATACACTGCAACACTCAGCAGGGACGACGTTTCGGACCGTATGGGGCCCAACAATATTGTGATGACGTGGCGGGATGACAAGACGATCCTCTACCGCTCGCGCAGAATTGAACACAATGATTTTATCGGCCAGCTTTTTCTAGCATCGGTTGACGGCGGCATTCCGGAACAGCTTCCGCTTCCTCGTGGCGGCTTCTCCTCATACTCTCCCGATAAGAAGAAGCTTGCATACAACAGAGTGTTCCGTGAGTTCCGTACATGGAAACGCTACCGTGGCGGGCAGGCCGATGAGATCTGGATTTATGATTTTGAGACGAAGGCGATTACCAACATCACCAACAACGCGGCACAAGATATTATCCCGATGTGGAGCGGCAACAAGATCTATTTTGCCTCGGATCGCGATGAGAATAAACGGATGAACATCTACGTGTACGATCTGACAACAAAGGAAACAAAGAAGCTTACGAACTTTACCGAGTTCGACTGCAAGTTTCCATCGATCGGCAACAACGCTCTTGTCTTCGAAAACGGCGGCTACATTTACCGGCTCGACCTTGCGACGGATCAGGCTCAGAAGGTGCCTATCTCTATTGAAGAGGATCACGCAATCGGTCGTGGCGGCCTGAAGGATGTGAGCAAAGAGGTGACGAACTTTGAAATTTCTCCCGATGGAAATCGGGCTCTCCTTGGCGCCCGCGGCGATGTGTTTACAGTGCCGGCGAAATATGGAAACACCCGGAACCTCACGCACACACCGGGTGTACACGAGAGAAATTCCAAGTGGTCACCAGACGGTAAATGGATAGCGTATATCTCCGATGCTTCCGGGGAAGATGAAATATACATCCAGGCCCAGGATGGCAGCGCTCCGGCAACGCAGATTACAAAAACAGGGGATACATACAAATACCAGATCTACTGGTCTCCCGACAGCAAGAAGCTGGTTTGGTCGGACAAAAAACTTCGTTTGCAGTATGTCGATATTGATTCGAAGAATATTACCACGGTTGCACAGGCGACTGCATTTGAAATCTCAAATTATGCATGGGCGCCTGATAGTAAATGGATTGCCTACGCGTTGCCAGAAGAAAAAGTGATGACGACGATTCAACTCTACTCCGTCGAGAAAAAGGAAACATACGCTGTCACTGACGGTTGGTTCGAATCGAACGGGCCTGTATTCAGTTCCGATGGGAAATACTTGTTCTTTGTGTCGGATAGAACATTCAACCCCACATACAGCTCAACGGAATGGAACCATTCCTACAGCGATCTCTCCAGTATTTATCTTGTCACTCTTGTAAAGGATACAAAATCTCCCTTCGCACCGAAAAGCGATGAGGTAAAGATCAAAGCGGAGGAGAAGGAATCGGGTAAGAAAAATGATGAGAAGAAGAAGGACAAAGATAAGGATAGCGAGCCCAAAGTAACCGTAAAGGTAGACATTGCAGGTTTGGAGCAACGTATCACAGTCCTTCCGATTTCTTCCGCAGGGTACGGCAACCTCGTTTCGGTTGGAGACAAGCTCTACTACGCCCGCAACGGCAGCAAGGATGAGAAGACAAAGATTTTTCTGTACGAGCTTGACAAACAGAAGGAAACCGAATTGGGCGAGTTCAACGGTTTCGAAATTTCTGCAGACACCAAGAAGATGCTCGTCGGTGGAGATGGTTCGTACTCCATTATCGATCTGCCAACAGGAAAGATCGACGCAAAGGAACGGTTGAACCTGAGCGACATGAAAGTAACTCTCGACCGGAATGCTGAATGGAACCAGATATACAATGAGTGCTGGCGGCAGATGCGCGATTTCTTTTATGCGCCCAATATGCATGGTGTCGACTGGCAAAAAGTTCGCAAGACGTATGAGCCTCTCCTGAAATATGTCAACCATCGGGCAGATCTTACATACATTATCGGTGAGATGATTGCAGAGTTGAGCGCCGGTCATACCTATGTTGGTGGAGGAGATTATCCCAAACCTGAACGTATCCAGATCGGTTTGCTTGGTGCCAAGATCGAACGTGACCCCGCATCGAAATACTATCGCATCAAGAAAATTCTCAAAGGGCAAAACTGGGACAAGAACGCCCGGTCTCCTTTAACAGAAATCGCAGTCGATGCACGAGAAGGCGACTACATTATCTCTATCGATGGCAAGCCGACGAACCAGATGAATGACATGTACGAGGCTCTCGTCAATACGGCAGGAAAGCAGGTAACACTACAACTTAATACCGAGCCAAAGGAGAGTGGCAGCCGTGAGACGGTTGTGATTCCAACGGCGGACGAACGCACACTGTATTACTACAACTGGGTGCAGGATAACATCGAGAAGGTTTCCAAGGCAACGGACGGAAAGGTCGGTTATGTCCATATACCAAACATGGGTGTGGATGGATTGAATGAATTTGTGAAGTACTACTACCCACAGCTTCGCAAAGAGGCTCTTATCGTTGATGTGCGCGGCAACGGCGGCGGCAATGTTTCTCCTCAAATCATTGAACGTTTGAGGCGAGAGATAACGATGATTGACATTGCCCGCAACAGCGCACCCAATATTGATCCCGGCGGCATGGTGCTGGGGCCGAAAGTAATGTTGATCGATGAATTCTCTGCGTCGGATGGCGATATCGTCGGCTATCGCTTCCGAAAAGCGAAGCTTGGGCCGCTCATCGGGAAACGTACGTGGGGTGGCGTGGTTGGAATTCGTGGCACATTGCCGCTGCTTGACGGCGGTTTCCTGAACAAGCCGGAATTCTCCCGCTACGACGTGGAAGGCAAAGAGTGGATCATGGAAGGTCACGGCGTCGATCCGGACATTTTTGTTGATAACGACCCGGCGCGCGAATACGCTGGCATTGATGATCAGTTGAATAAGGCCATAGAGGTGATCAAGGAAGAGATGAAAAAGAATCCGGTGAAACTCCCGGATCATCCACCGTATCCGGACAAGAGCAAGTAATTGTTTATGTCGAAAGTATTTGCCGAGGAGCCGCGCCGGACTACAGCGCGGCTTCCGTGTTTTGTGGAATAGATAAGAATGCAAACAAACATCCGTCACTGGCTTGGACTTGAGAGGAACGTCGTCGTTCTTCTTGTCATGATTGCCGTGATTGGTATGGGAGAAGAGCTCTGGACGCGCTTTGTGCCGAAGTACCTGGAGTTGCTCGGCGCAACCTCCTGGGTGATTGCAGTCTACGGTACCCTCAAAGACTTTCTCGACGCAGTATACCAATATCCCGGCGGATGGATTGCTGATCGGCTTGGACGGAGGACAGCGCTTGTGCTCTTTACAGTTCTCGCTGCGATGGGATATATAATCTATATCCTGAGTCCGACCTGGGAATGGGTTCTTGTGGGAACGGTCTTCGTCATGGCGTGGAGTAGTCTAACTCTTCCGGCGATGTTCGCGATCATTGGTGATTCCTTGCCCCAATCCCGTCGTGCCATTGGGTTCGGCATGCAATCGATTCTCAAAAGAGTTCCCATCGTTCTTGCGCCACCTCTTGGCGGTTTGCTGATTGCTTCACTTGGTTTGTCAATGGGTCTGAGGACTGCTTTGGGAATAACCGTTGGCTTGGCGCTGATTGCCATCGCTATTGTTTTTCGGTACTACAAACAGACCGAACTCCCCGCGCATGGCAAAGAAAACATGAGAGATATTTGGAGAAGTACCGACCCTCGTCTGAAACGACTGCTGGTCGCGGACTGTCTCGCGCGTTGGGCAGAGGGAATTCCCAAAGTGTTCATCGTACTTTATGTGATCGATACTCTGCGTGTGGATGCTTTCCAATTTGGCTGGCTGACGAGCATCCAAATGCTCACTGCGATAGCGGTCTACATTCCCCTTGCAAAACTCTCCGACCGCATGAACCGCAAGCCGGTGGTGTTGCTGACCTTTGCTTTTTTTGCTCTGTTCCCTTTCGTTTTGGTGCATGCCAATAATTTTCTTTGGCTTGTTGCGGCGTTCGTAACTGGTGGTTTGCGGGAGATCGGCGAACCGGCCAGGAAGGCCCTTATTGTTGATCTTGCCCCTGAAAGGGCACGCGGCAGGGCGGTTGGTATGTATTATCTTGTTCGCGGACTTGCAGTGTTTCCCGCTCCGCTTGTTGGCGGCTGGCTGTGGGCAATGAACCAGCACTTGCCATTCCTTTCTGCTTTTGTGGTAGGGGTGGTTGGTGTGATCACATATGCACTCTGGGGGCAGAGTGAGAAAACCGGGTAGCTTTGTTTTTCGCTTCTGCAATCTGTATCTTCTGAACAGTTCCACACCCACATTACAATATGGAAATTCTAAGGCCGCCAAAACTCAAAAGGGGTGATCTCATCGGCATTGTCTCTCCCGCCAGCCCGATTGCAGATCATACAAAACTTGAACGGGGGGTTCGCTATCTTGAGAGCCTTGGGTATTCTGTTGTTGTAGGGGCGAATGTCTACAAAGCGTACGGATATCTTGCCGGAACTGACGATGAGCGCGTCAAGGATCTCCATGCGATGTTCACGGATAAACGCGTACGGGCGATTCTGTGTGCGCGTGGTGGCTATGGAACACCCCGGCTCCTTCCTCTGCTTAATTATAGACTCATCTCAAGAAATCCCAAAATCCTTGTCGGCTTCAGCGATGTCACGGCGTTGTTGTTGGCAATCTGGAAGAAGTGCAGGCTTATCACTTTTCATGGACCAATGCTTGGCGTTGATATGTTTGCCGATATTGATACGTATACAGAGGAACTGTTCTGGCGCGTGGTTACGTCGAGTAAGAAGATCGGAGATATACCATTGACGGATTCGCCGTCGCCGAAGACGGTCTTCCCGGGCAAGGCAACTGGTCGACTGCTTGGCGGCAATCTCTCGATGATTTGCTCCATTCTGGGCACACCGTACCAACCGGACTTCACCAACGCAGCGCTGTTTGTCGAAGAGACAGATGAAGAGCCCTACCGTATTGACCGAATGCTCACCCAGTTACGTAATGCCTCTATTCTCACGAAAGCAACGTCAGTTCTCATGGGCCAGTTTTCGGAGTGCCTCCCCAAAGATCCGAGCAAGCCATCGTTGACCCTTGACGAGATTTTCGCGGAGGCTTCCAACGCGACCGCAAAACCATTTCTCTCAAACCTGCCGTTTGGACATGAACGAAAGAAGATGACCCTTCCCGTTGGACTGAAGGTTTCTGTTGACGCTACCTCGCGTAGACTCAGTTACCTTGAGTCAGCTGTTGAGTGAAATCCGACCACCCACCTGTCGACCCCAACAAAAAATTCTTTTCTGACCCGAAATCGGCCATTTTTGTTGATTCTGTGGCAAAATAGTTTTAACTTTGCACACTAAATGTTCGGGCTAAGCTGTTGAATCGTATGTTAAAGATTGCCGTCTTTGGTTCTGGAAGGGGTTCCAATTTCCAAGCAATCCTTGTAGCTATTCAAGAGGGGAAGATTCCGAACGCGCGTGTTTGCATTGTAGTCAGCAATAATGTCGACGCAGGTATTCTCGAGATTGCCCGGTCAAACGGCGTGCCGGGAATTCATCTGAGTCGAAAGCAATTTGATAGCGACAACGCATTTGAGGATCAGCTTCTCAAATGCTTGCATGAGCAGGGGACAAACTTCATCGTATTAGCAGGATACATGAAGAAACTTCCCCGCCGGGCAATCGAGACGTATCGACAGAAGATTGTGAACATTCATCCTGCACTGCTTCCGAAGTACGGAGGCAAGGGTATGTACGGTTCACATGTTCACGAGGCGGTAATTGCCGCACATGAAAAGTATTCAGGGGCGACAGTGCACATGGTGGATGAAGAGTACGACCGTGGGGCAATCGTTCTACAAGAAAAAGTGACTGTGTCGCCCGGCGAAACACCGGAGAGCCTTGCGGCAAAGGTTTTGACGATCGAACACAAACTATATCCTGATGCCCTGCGGCTTTTTGCCGAGGGAAAGGTTTCCATTCAAGGCGCTGAAATAGCTGTACATCATTAAGGAGAAGGCTTGCCTCACATTCACCGCGCACTCATCAGTGTTTCTGATAAACGCGGTCTCACCGATTTTGCTAAAGCGCTCCGCGCACAGGGCGTTGAAATAATTTCAACGGGTGGTACCCATGCGCTGTTGAAAGAAAACGGCATTGAGGTCTCTTCCGTCTCTGACGTTACCAGTTTTCCTGAAATCCTGAACGGGCGGGTAAAGACACTCCACCCGAAGATACATGGAGGAATTCTTGCCATCGCAGATAACGAGCAGCACCAGAGGGAATTGGAAGAACACGAGATCGAAGCAATTGATATGGTCGTTGTCAATCTTTATCCCTTCGAGCAAACAGTTGCACGCAACGGAATACCTTTGGAAGACGCTCTGGAGCAGATAGATATTGGCGGGCCAGCCATGCTCCGCTCCGCGGCAAAGAATTTCAAACACAAGGTTGTTATCGTGAGTCCTGATCGGTATGCATCTGTTTTGGAAGAGATGAAGACCAACCATGGAGAAGTATCAGAGACCACCTGCTTTTCCCTTGCCAGGGAAGTCTTTCGCCACACATCCGCGTATGATGCGGTGATTGCCAACTACCTCGATCATCGCCGCAACGAGGCGGAGACTCTTCCGGCGTTGCTCCATGTGTCGCTGAAGAAGGAGCAAGACCTGCGTTACGGAGAAAACCCCCATCAGAGCGCCGCGCTGTACGGAAGTTTCGGCTCACTTTTCCAGAAACTGCATGGCAAGGAATTGTCATATAATAATATTGTCGATCTCACCGCTGCCGCCAATCTCACGGCAGAATTTGACGAACCGACAGTGGCAATCATCAAACACACAAATCCATGCGGTGCGGGGTCCGGTAAAACGCTTTCGGAAGCATACGAAAAGGCGCTCGCAACGGACAAGAAATCGGCATTCGGTGGCATCATTGCAATGAACCGTCCTGTTGATCCCGAAGTAGCGGAACGAATGAACGACCTGTTCACCGAGGTTATTGTCGCTCCGGGATTCCCCGAGAACGTGTTGGAGTTTCTGCGTAAGAAAAAAGATCGCCGCATCATCCGTCTTGCCGCTGATCTGCGCGCCCTGGATACGCCGGATATAAAGAGTGTTCCGGGAGGATTGCTTGTACAGGAGCCGGATAGAAAGCGACTGAGTAAAGCAGATTTCAATGTCGTGACGAAGCGAAAACCGACGGAGGAAGAGATACGATCGATGCTTTTTGGTTGGAGGATAGCAAAGCATGTCAAGTCAAACGCAATAGTCTATGCGAGACCGGATAGGACTATCGGCATCGGTGCCGGACAAATGTCGCGTGTTGACTCAGCGAAAGTCGCTGCATGGAAGGCCCAAGATGCAGGGTTGTCGGTACAAGGAACCGCTGCCGCCTCAGATGCCTTCTTCCCATTTGCAGACGGGCTTCTCGAGGTCGTGAAAGCTGGTTCTACCGCTGTTATTCAACCCGGCGGCTCTGTCCGCGATACCGAAGTTATCGCAGTCGCTGACGATAACAACATTGCAATGGCGTTTACACGCACCCGGCATTTTAGACACTGACTCATTAACATAAAGAGCGAACACAATGGGCATGTTCTCCCTTTTCTCAGCAGATCTCGCCATCGATCTTGGCACAGCGAACACCCTCATCCATATGAAGGGAAAGGGTATCGTGCTGAACGAACCGTCGATCGTTGCTTTTGATCGTAATACAAAAAAGATCGTGGCGATTGGAAAAGAGGCGCAAGAGATGCTGGGCAGGACGCATCGCGATATTCGGACAATCCGCCCAATGAAAGACGGTGTTATTGCTGACTTTGAGATCGCCGAGGGAATGCTACGCGAGTTTATCAAGAAGATTCACGCCAATTGGATGCCGAGCCGCCGGATTGTTGTTTGTGTGCCGAGCGGAGTAACGGAGGTCGAAAAGCGCGCCGTGCGCGATTCTGCCGAGCATGCCGGCGCAAAGGAAGTGCACCTGATCGCGGAGCCCATGGCGGCCGCTATTGGTGTGGGACTTGATGTCGAAGCTCCTGTCGGTAACATGATCGTGGATATCGGCGGTGGCACCACTGAAATTGCAGTCATCGCGCTCTCGGGTATTGTGAATGAAGAATCAGTTCGGATCGCAGGAGACGAAATGAACAACGCGATCATTCAATTCTTCAAGAAGAACCACAATATTCTCATCGGGGAACGAACGGCTGAAGCAATAAAGTGTGAAGTGGGATCGGCCATGCCACTTAAGGAAGAAATCAGCATCAGGGTTAAGGGACGTGATCTTGTCAACGGTATTCCGAAAACGACGGAGGCCAGCTCCGTTGAGATTAGAGAAGCACTTGCGGAACCCGTGCAGGCCATCGTTGACGCAGTAAAGCTTACGCTGGAGCGAACTCCACCAGAATTGGCCGCGGATATTCTCGACCGCGGAGTTATGTTGAGCGGAGGCGGCGCATTGCTCAAGGGGTTGGATGAACGTCTCCGTCTCGAAACAAGCCTGCCCGTTCACGTTTCCGAAGATCCACTAACTGCCGTTGTGCGCGGCACCGGAAAGGTGATGGAGAATTTGAATCACTATTCGAAAGTCCTCATTAAGAGTCGAAGATATTGAGGCGGCTGTTCGACATACTCCTTCTCTTCAAAGAGTACCTTCTGTTCGTGTGTTGTATTCTTATCTCCATTATCCTCCTCTCATCGAATGATTCCGACCAGATACGCACTATCCGCTCTCTTACCGTTGCAACGGTAGGGTTTCTGCAGGATACCTTCGGTTTCATTCCCAATTATTTCGATCTCAAAGAAGAAAACAAAATCCTGCGGGAGAGAAACGTTATGCTGGCCGATGAAGTCAGCAGGCTGCGTGAAGGAAAGTTGGAGAACATTCGCCTTCGCGAATTACTTGAACTGAAGGAGCGAACGCCGTACAAATATGTCAGCGCGAACGTCGTTGCGAAGAACCTTCAACTTCTGAGGAATACCATCACTCTGGATGTTGGGGAAGATGATGGTGTAAAGGCAAACATGCCCATTCTTACCGATGCAGGACTCGTGGGTAAGGTGATTGCAACGAGTAGCAGGTATGCGGTCGGACAAATTCTCTTGAACAACGATTTCCGCGCAAGCGCCAAAGTGCAGCGAGGTCGCGTCGACGGCATTGTGCTTTGGCAGGGGGGGGAACACCTTCTGTTGAAGAATGTCGCAAAGACCCTTGACGTTCAGCCGGGTGATCTCGTGATGACATCGGAATACAGCAGCATCTTTCCGCCGGGCATTAAGATCGGGGTTGTCAGCAAGACCGGCCAGGCCCCCGGCGCTTTGTTCCAAACCGTTGAGATTACGCCGACGGTTGATTTTTCAAGGCTTGAAGAGGTGTTTGTCGTAACATACTTCCCGGATACAAGCCGCATTGCTGTCCAACAACGGATTCCAAAATAACCAAATGCGTCGCACCGCGGAGTATATCCTCTTATCCCTTTTTCTGATTCTCCTTCAGACCTCCGTTGTGAATTTCCTCTCCATTGCGACGATTGTTCCCGATCTTCTCATTGTGTGGATCGTGTATATAGCAATTCGTCAAGGCCAATTCGTCGGCACGATCGCGGGATTCGTCATAGGTCTCTTGCTTGACCTGATAAGCGGAAAGGACGGCATGCTGGGACTTGCGGCGATGGCAAAGACGGTGTGTGGCTTCACCGCCGGATACTTTTACAATGAGAATAAGACAGTACAGACGCTCGGCGGTTACAGATTCATTCTTGCGATCGCCATTGCTTCGCTGCTGCATAATGTCATTTATTTCCTTATCTTTCTTCAGGGAAGTGAGATACAGTGGTGGGGTGCGCTACTATGGCATGGGGTTCCTACCACTGTGTATACAACGGTGTTTGGGCTGTTGCCCATGTTCGCATTTGCGCGGAAATATCTTTCATAAGCCATGGCTGTTCTGGACGATGTTCACATATACACGAAGCGCCGGGTAATGTACCAGGTGCTTGGCCTGCTCTTCCTCCTCTTCATCGGACGTCTCTATCAGTTACAACTTATTTACAAGGATGAGTATGGGAAAAAGTCGGAAGAGAACAGCATCCGTACCATTCCCAGAGACCCGGTTCGCGGATATATCTACGATCGCTACGGTACGCTTGTTGTCGATAATCGACCAGCATTTACAATCACGATCATGCCGTTTGAGTTCGATAAACGCAAGATTGACTATCTTGCCGCACTTCTTTCCGTCGAGCCTGAGTATATCCGTGAACGTCTGAAAAAAGGGGAAGCTTACAATCGTTTTGTCCCGGTGAAGATTAAACGTGATGTCGATTTCAGAACTCTATCTGCGTTTGAAGAAAACAGAGACCAGCTTCCAGGTGTTGATTATTTGATCGAGTCAAAACGGTTTTACACGACCAAAGCCAGTGCATCCCACATCCTTGGCTACACGAAGGAGATCTCGGAAAACCAGATGAAGGTTGTGGGCGAGACTTACACGCAGGGAGATGTTGTTGGTTCGGCAGGACTTGAGGCCCAATATGAGCGAACCTTGCGCGGTCAAAGGGGCGCCGAGTTCAGCACGGTGAATGTTCGGGGACAGGTGATCGGCCGTTTTGATAATGGGAAGAACGACATTCCAGCCATTGAGGGCAATGACCTCATGCTGACAATGGATTTTGGCCTTCAAATGCTTGCCGAGTCACTGATGGCTGACAAACGTGGCGCCGTTGTGGCCATCGATCCACAGGATGGCGGTGTGCTCGCGCTGGTAAGTAAACCCGATTATGATCTTGCGTCATTCAGCGGCGTCACGCCACCAGAACTCTGGCGTGCACTGAATACCGACGAATTGCGTCCCCTCTTTAATAGAGCGACTCTGACCCGATATCCCCCAGGATCTACATTCAAAATGGTGCTTGCCGTTGCCGCCCTTGAAAAAGGGATCGTCAACCCGTCGTGGCGGATTACCTGCACGGGATCCTTCAGGATGGGAAACAAAGTATTCAAAGATGAGCATATCCATGGCTCGGTGAACATGGTTGAAGCAATTCAGAAATCCTGCAACGTTTATTTCTATCAGCTTATGTTGAAGACCGGGCTTGACAACTGGTCACATTACGGATCAGAGTTTGGATTTGGTCAGTCAACCGGAATCGACATCTTTGAGGAAAATCCCGGCCTGTTACCGACGACAGAGTACATGAACAAGCGGTATGGATCCAATGGATGGACAAGGGGGTTTCTTCCGAGCCTGGGAATTGGCCAGGGTGAACTTGGCGTTTCACCTATCCAGATGGCCTGCTATGCAATGGCGCTTGCCAACAAAGGTGAGTATCATCAGCCGCATGCAGTATACGCGGTCCGGAATAAAGTGACAGGAATAACGGATACCTCATCGTTCAAGACTCGCCACATTTCTCTCTCTGCGTCAACATGGCAATTAGTGCGCGAAGGGATGCGACGAGTGGTGCAGGAACCGGGAGGAACTGCCGGGCTTGCGCGCGTACAGGGAATAGAGGCAGCTGGAAAAACAGGAACAGCACAGAACCCACATGGCAAGAGTCACGCGTGGTTTATCGGGTTTGCCCCGTTTGATCATCCGAAGATAGCAATTGCTGTTCTGGTGGAAAACGTGGGATACGGTGGGTCCTACGCTGCACCTATTGCCGGCATGTGTTTCGAAAAGTATCTGTATGGGAGGTTGACTAGGTTCGACAACAAGATTGAGATGAAAACCACTCAACATTCTGATACAACCGGGATA
>JBGPGQ010000038.1:0-15624 GCA_041483995.1 Bacteroidota bacterium | reverse complement strand
GGCCCGGAACCCGAACCGAGAGGATGATCGCGAGGACTAGGACAAGAGAATGGAGCAACACTTCCTTCTTCTGAAACTTCTGTGCGCCGTCGGTGCCGTGATACCACGCAAAGAGGAGTGCACTGGCAACGCCACACGTCAGGAACACAACCACAACATTGAACACCATTGCCGGCAGACTGTACACCTCGGTAAACAACTTCACAACGCCAGCAGTCGTCAGCGCGGAGCTGATGTAAATTGCCATCGTCTTGCGGACGTGGCGGGATTTCAGCTCGTCAACAAGTTTCATTGCGGTTGCCCACGTTGTCCCCGCACGCGTTGCCTCATTGTATCCACATCGGTTTTGAGTTCCGTGATGATCTTTGTGAAGTCGTTGCCGTTTCTGAGGCTATCAACGATCGGATCAACGAGTGCCCAACGGTATACACGCCAGCCACAAGCAATTGCCTGTCTGAACATAGCGATAGCATCTGTAATCTTTCCCTGCGCGGCGTAAATACGCATCAGCTCGAACCGGTAATCTGCCTCCTGATTGCCGGAGGAGATTTTTGCCAGATACAGTGCCTCCTTTTTCTTCAGAAGAGGAGTGGCGCGTTCCGGTTTCTTCTGTTGTAGAAGTAGGAAACCAAGCTGCGTGCCTGGAGCATCATCGCCGGGCGAGATCGCCATAGCTTGCTCAAAGTACGTCGATGCTTGTGGATAGTTCCGGGCGGAGAGCTCGACCTCTCCTGCCGTGGTGAGCATAGACGCGTCGTCCGGGAATCGGTGCAATGCGCTGTCGATGATTGCTTTGGCCTTGTCTGTCCGCCCACCCATCATGTACAGTTCAGCCAGTCCCCGGTACGAAATGCTGTACTGTTGCAGCTCCAGCGATTTACGGAAATAGTACTCGGCGAGGCTGTCATCGGCCAATCCCACGTATGCCGAAGCCAGGGCCTGGTAGTGTGATGCGCGGTTGGGTTCCAACTGGATACTCTGTTGAATATATGTAACCGCACGGTCAAGTTTTCCAAGCCATGTACACAAGAGTCCCGCATTGACTGCTGCAGCGGCATAATTAGGATTCAGTTCAAGAGCTTTTTCATTGCTTGTGAGCGCCTCACCATACCAGCCATGCTGCATATATGCCAATCCCAGTGCCTTGTATGGCTCAGCCACATTCGGGTCGATTGCGATCGCTTTCTTGCTCAGGGTAATCGATGAGTCAACCCACGTTTCAGGAAACCCGAACAATTGAAATCGTTGGCTGTACGCATCGGCAAGCCCGGCATAGGCTGACGTGTAGGTTGTGTCAAGCGCGATCGCTTTCTTGAAGAAGTCGATTGCAGTCTCATTGTCCTCTTTGCGGTAATGGTAGTACAGCTCGCGCCCGCGTAAACTGTAGGCATACGCGTCAAGGTTATGGGTCGGTGTTTTTTGAATGCGACTCTGTTCTTGTGGCGAGAGTTTGGCCCGCAATTCCTGAGCGATGCTCTGCGCAACTTCGGTTTGGATGTTGAAAATGTCCTTGTACTCCCGGTCGTACGTCTCTGCCCAAATATGTTCGTCGGATTGCGCATCGATGAGCTGGCCTACGATTCTGATCCGGTTGTCCGCGCGCCGGACACTTCCTTCAAGGATTGCCGCGACGTCAAGCTCATCGCCAATCTCCCGGATGGTCTTTTGCGTTTCCTTGTATTTGATCGTCGACGTTCGCGAGATGACTTTCAAATCGCTGATCTTGGAAAGCTGTGTAAGAATGTCTTCCGTCATCCCGTCGCTGAAGTACTCATCCTCCTTGTTATCGCTCAGGTTTTTGAATGGAAGGACGGCGATGGACTTGCCCGTTCTCAGCGGCCCGATACGCGATGCTCTCGGCTGCTCTACGACCTTGATGATAAGCACGGCGGCAACCAGGAGGAAGAGGGAATGGAGCGCAATCTCCGGCTTGCGGATTTTCTGTGTTCCACCCGCTCCGTGGAACCACGCAACAATCAATGCATTGCCGATGCCGCACGTAAGAAGTGATACCGCTATGGAGAAAATCACTCCGGGCAACTCGTAGACGTCTGTAAACAGCTTCGCAACGCCGACGGTCGTCAGCGCGGAGCTGATGTAGATCGCCATCGTCTTGCGGACATTACGGAGTTTGAGTTCGGCGAGAAAATCCTTGACCATGTTGCTCTACTTGATCTGTTTCTTCAGTTCTGCTAGTTTCTGCAGTGCATCCATCGGCGTCATCTTGTCAACGTCGATCTTCTTCAGTTCTTCTCTCAATGCGTCGTCTTTCATCTCAAACAACGTCATCTGCACTTCGGGACGAATACGGCCTTTTGTGCTCTCAGTCCCAGCATCTCCCTGGACAGTCAACTCCGAGCCTTCCAAGTTCTTCAAAATCTTTTTTGCTCGTTCGGTCACTTCCTCCGGGAGTCCGGCCATCTGCGCGACCTGGATACCGTATGAATGGTCGGCAAAGCCGGGTGTAACTTTGTGAAGGAAGACCACCTTGTCCCCATACTCGCGCACTTCCACTTTGTAGTTCTTGATACGTGGGAAAAGGTCGGCAAGCTCGTTGAGTTCATGGTAGTGCGTAGCGAAAAGCGTCCGTGCCCCGATTCGCTCGTGCAGGTATTCTGTGAGCGACCAGGCAATGCTGATGCCATCGAACGTGCTTGTACCGCGCCCGACTTCATCCAGCAATATCAAGCTCCGATTCGTTGCCGTGTTCACGATGTGTGCCGCTTCGTGCATTTCCACAAGGAACGTGCTTTCTCCCGATGCGATATTGTCGCTTGCTCCCACGCGCGTGAAAATCTTATCGACAATGCCGATCACGGCCTTCTTTGCCGGCACAAAACTTCCAATCTGCGCGAGCAACACAATAAGCCCGACCTGTCTGAGATAGCTGGACTTTCCGCTCATGTTCGGTCCGGTGATGATCAGAATCTGCTGGCTCTCAGTATCGGTACATACGTTGTTGGGAATGTACTTCTCGCCCGGAGGAAGCAGCCGCTCAATAACAGGGTGTCTTCCATCGACAATTTCCAGCTTGGTTGAATCGTTGACATCGGGACAAACATAATCGTACGCTGCAGCGATTGACGCGAGGGAGACGAAGCAATCCAGCGCAGCAATAAGGCGTGCGTTTGTCTGGATGGCCTCTGCTTCTTGCGCAACCTTCATCCGCAGGTCGTTGAAAAGCTGTGTCTCCAGCGCCAGCATCTTCTCTTCGGCGTGCAGAATCTTTTCTTCGTATTCTTTGAGATCGGGAGTGATGTAGCGCTCGGCATTCGTCAGCGTTTGCTTCCGGATATAGTCCTGTGGTATCTTCTCTTTGTGTGTATGGGTGATTTCAATGTAATACCCGAAGACATTGTTGAAGCCAATCTTGAGGGATGAAATGCCTGTACGTTCGCGTTCCTTCTTTTGCAGGTCGGCGATCCATGTTTTTCCGCTGAAGGCAATTGTGCGCAGCTCATCCAGTTCTGCGTTGAATCCCTTTTTGATGACGCCGCCATCAACAAGCGACATCGGTGGATCGGCTTCAATTGCTGCATCAATGGTGGTGACGATGTGATCGAGCGGGTGAAGCTTTTGGTGAATTGCTGCAAGCGCTTGCGAAGAAACCCCGACAATTGTTGATTTCAAGTTGCTGATTTCTGTCAGAATGAATTTCAACGCAACCGTATCGCGCGGGTTTGCGCGTCCGGTGCAAATCTTTGTGTTTAGCCGCTCCAGATCACCGATGTGCGAAAGAATTTTTGTGGTTGAATTCCGCAACTCGGCTTTCTCGCGCAGCTCTTTCACTGCCTCAAGTCGGCGTTTGATGGGGTCGAGCGTGTTGAGCGGCTGGTTGATCCAGCGCTTCAACATGCGTGCGCCCATCGGAGTCTCGGTCTTATCCAGTACCGAGAAAAGCGTGCCCTCATCCGAACCTGCGATTGATGTGGTGATTTCAAGGTTGCGTTTGGTGGATGGGTCGAGCACAATGTAGTCGCTGATGTCGTGCCGGGTCAGTTTCTTGATGTGCAGCAGGTTCGCTTTTTGTGTTTCCTGCAGGTAGTTCATTACCGTTCCGCCGGCAACAACGCCTAATTTCAGTTCTTCAACGCCATAGCCTTTGAGCGACTGTGTCTGGAAGTGACTCAGCAGGAGCTCGTACGCATAATCAAAATTGAAGACCCAATCATCCATTTTCGTGAAGAGACCATTGTAGCTTCCCTTCAACATCTGCTGAAGGGAAACAAGGTCACGTCGTTGCACAAGAATTTCCGAGGGACCGATCGAGGCAATTTGCTCCGCAAGCTGTTTAAGTGGGAATTCGCTGAGTGCAAACTCTGCAGTTGAGACATCAACGAAGGCAAGTCCAACCATATCCTGACCTGTGGCAACTGCAGAAGGCAAGGCGATTGCCGCGAGGTAATTGTTCTGCTTCTGTTCCAGAACCTTATCTGAGAATGCAACGCCGGGAGATACGACTTCCACAACGTCCCGCTTGACGATGCCTTTTGCAAACTTGGGATCTTCAAGCTGCTCGCACACGGCAACCCGGTGGCCGGCCTTCAGAAGTTTTGGAAGGTATGACTCAAGTGCGTGATGAGGAAATCCAGCAAGCGGAATCTCTCCGGCTGCACCGTTGCCCCGTTTGGTGAGCGTGATGCCAAGAACCTTGGCCGTTATCTTTGCGTCCTCTTCGAACGTTTCAAAAAAATCACCCATCCGGAAGAGAAGTATCGTATCGGGATACTTCGACTTCACCTGGGCATATTGTTTCATCAGAGGAGTCGACATGGGCAAAAAAAGGAAAAGGCAATCAGTTTGAATGAGGAACAGAATCAATTACAGAAAAATCCGCCCGAAAATCAACGTAGGGATACTGCCTCAACAACAAAGCCGACAAACATTGTCGTCGGCTGCACTGTATCTTCGTATTGAGCACACTTACTTTATCAGGAGCATCTTTCGCGTTTGTTGTACTGCTCCGCCAACAATCATTCTGTAGAAATAGAATCCCGAAGCGACAGAAGATCCGGATTGATTCTTCCCGTCCCATGAGACACTATGTCTTCCGGCGGGTATGGTTTCATCAATCAAAGTGCGGACTTCTTTTCCTGCTGCATCATACACCACAAGTTGTATCGCTGCTTGCGACGAAATCTGATATGCAATCGTTGTCGCCGGGTTGAATGGGTTCGGATAATTCTGTGCAAGTTCAAAAGTGGTTGGGACATCCTGTCCCTCTGCGACCCCGGTTATCGCAAGGCTATCAATGTTTATTTGCCACATTGATCGCCCATGCGTGAATGCCCGCACGATTCTTGTCGGCGCGTGCAAATGCATGTCGCTGATTGCAACATTTGGGAGACCCGTTCCCATCGGACTCCATTGAGCACCGTTGTTCGTTGTAAAATAGGCTCCGACATCCGTACCGATGTATAGGCGGTTGGTAAATAGTGGATCCACAAGAACAACGTTCACCGGCCCTTCGGGCAAATTGCTGCTGATATCCTGCCAGTTGGTTCCGCGATTTGTCGTTCTGAAAACATGGGGAAGATAGCTGTCGATTCTGTAGCCGGAACAGGTGACATACGCGATATCGGCATTTGTCGGGTCAAAGCGAACGCGAGTGATCCAGCGGTTTGGCAATCCCACGGAGACGTTTGTCCAGTTTCCACCGCCGTTGTTGGTAATCCATACGTTTGCATCGTCCGTTCCAACAATAACCGAGTTGGGATCCGATGGCGCAGCGTCGATCGTTGTGATGGTCGCGTATGCAGTAAACCCCGGCACGGGGCCATCGGTCAGATCAGGGCTTATTGCGGTCCAGCTTGCAGCGCGGTTTGTGCTTTTGTACAAACGTTGAGTGCCGGTGTAGAGCACCTGGGGGTCATTCGGGTCGATGATGATTGGCGTCGACCAGTTTTTCCGATCACCACTACTAATGCCGGATGTGCCACCCTGAGCTGAGCTCCAGTTGGTCGTCGTTCGAACAATTGCGCCATACTGAGATTCTGCGTATTGGAAATTCGAATTGGAGTAATCGATGGGGCAATAAAACCCATCGCCTCCGTTCACGCTCGTCCAATCTGCTGCATTCCCGGTCATAGTGCGTGGTGTTCCGTTATCCTGCATGCCGCCCATGCTTCTGTCGGGATTGAGATAATCGATGGCGCCGGCATAGAACTGTGAGATGAAAAGATCCTGGTTTGGTTCCGATGTCCATGACACGCCCCCGTTCACTGATTTTGCACGCCCACCGTCATTGCCAATGTACATGATGTTTCCATTAGTGGGGTGAAATGCCATCGCGTGGTTATCCGGATGAGTCGTTCCTTGCGTGCCCCAATTCGCCCCGCCGTCAGCGGTTTTCCCCATTACAAGGCCATGGACGAATACGATGTTTTCGTTTGTGGGGCTGACAAACACGTTGCCGAAATACCAGCCGAAGTTGCTGTAGATGCCGTTGAGCGCACCATCATTTGTGCGTATCCAGGAATCACCTCCATCAATTGTTTTGTACACGCCGATGAAATTTCCCGGATCGTCGGCATACGAAACGTATGCAACAAGAGGATTGGAGGGTGCGATTGCCAGGTTTGGCCGTCCAATATTTGGCGCCGGCGCCGGCAGACCGTTTGAGAGCAGTTGCCAGTTCGCGCCGCCGTTTGTCGTTCTAAAGATGCCGGTGTTCACGCCACCGACATATCGCCTGCCTTCGGGTCCACGCATCCGCTGCCAGGCAGCGGCGAGAAGAATATTTGTGTTTTGTGGATTGATGGAAATATCAACAACGCCGGTCGAGTCATTTACAAACAGCACATGCGACCATGTCGCACCGGCATCAGTTGATTTGTACACTCCTCGATCGGCATTTTTGCTGAAAAGCGCTCCCATTGCCGCGACATAGACGATGTTCGTGTTTGTTGGGTCGATTACTATCTGGCCGATATGCCGGGTTTGTTCAAGCCCGAGAGGATTCCATGTCGCACCACCATTGGTTGATTTGAGCATCCCAAGGCCGTCATATGAATCGCCGCTGGAGTTGACTTCTCCTGTGCCGGCGTACACAACATTGTCATTTGCCGGATCCACAGCGATTGCACCCATTGAGAGACTGGGTTGCTCATCGAACAACGCTGTCCAGTTCACTCCCGCATTGCTGGATTTAAGTACTCCACCGTCAGCGGCGGCGGCATATAAGGTGTTCGGGTTCTGCTGGCTGATTGCCATGCTGGTGATGCGACCGCCGATATTGGATGGTCCTTTTGGAATCCAGGTGGCAGTTGCTTGAGAACGGTTATGTGCTTTTAGTCGCGCTGCCTGTACTAGCGAAGCCTTCCGTAGTTCAGGATCGATAAAACCTTGGGGGTATGCTCGCTGGAGATAGAACCAGTAAGAGGGAGCCTTTTCCACCTCTTCTTCCTTTTTGATATCCGTCATGCTGGGAATACTGTTTATGAATGTAGAAACAAAAACGATGGAGAAGATGAGACAGTATGATATACGGCGCGGCATGACTTGCTCTCAGATGGAAAAGAAAGGGGGACAGGCTGTAATTTATGATTTTGGTAGTGAGAATCAACGTATTCTTGACTCTGTAGAATGAAATCCCTATTATTTAGCCAAGCTTTCCCATTATTTTTTCCCCTCTACTACGCTCTACGATCACAACGGAAACCTGATCACTTATCTACGGAGAGAACATGAAACGAGTCGGTATTCTGTTCGGCATGGAGGATACATTCCCCGGCGCCGTTGTTGCAAAGATCAATGAGATGAATGCTGGCGTGCTTGCCGAGTTTGTTGACCTAGGCATTACGAAGATGGCGGAACCAACGAAGTACGATGTCATTGTTGATCGTATTTCCCATGACATTCCATACTACCGCGCTTATCTGAAGAATGCAATATTGAGCGGAACGGCCGTCATCAACAATCCCTTCTGGTGGAGCGCTGACGACAAATTCTTTAACTATGCGCTTGCATCGAAGCTCGGAGTTGCAACCCCAAAGACGGTCTTGCTTCCGTCGTATCAACATCCACCGAATACAACATCCCAATCGATGCGAAACCTCCACTACCCGCTCGATTGGAAAGCTGTTTTTGAGTATGTTAGATTCCCGGCATTCTTGAAGCCGCATAGTGGTGGAGGATGGAAGCACGTGTACAAGATTCATAATGAAGGAGATTTCTTCCATTTCTATCATCAGACCAGTGATCTGGTTATGACGTTGCAGGAAGGGATTGAATTCAAAGAATATGTCCGATGTTATTGCATTGGCCAGGAAAAAGTGCGCGTAATGCAATATGATCCTCTGCAGCCTCATGAGAGCCGTTACGTCAAACAGCCAAAGCCTCTCAATCCAAAGCTCGAGCAACGTATCATTGACGACTGCCTGAAACTTTGCCGCGCCCTCGGCTACGATCTGAACACGCTGGAGTTCGCGGTTCGGGACGATATCCCTTACGCAATTGATTTTCTAAATCCCGCACCGGACGCCGATTACCATTCTGTCGGCGCTGAAAATTTCACATGGATCGTCAATGCCGTTGCGGACCTTGCGGTGACAAAAGCGCTCAGCAATGAACGTCCGGAGCAAGAATATCGATGGTCAAGTTTTTTGAACGGCTCGCCTGAAGCCAAGCGGGCACTCGTGACCGAAGAGAAGACCAAAAGGAGCGTCAAAGCTTCCAGAAAGTAGAGCGAGCACATGCGACCGAGTTTTACCCTGGGCATCGAAGAGGAATTCCAGACCGTTGATCCTGTTACTCGGGATCTCCGTTCACACATTCACGCGGAGATTATTGCCAAAGGCAAAATGCAACTGCAGGAACGCGTGAAGCCGGAAATGCATCAATCTGTTGTCGAGGTGGGGACGGGCATTTGCAAGAACATCAAAGAGGCGAAAGAGGAGGTGTTCGAGTTACGGCGCCACATGGTGCAACTGGCGATAGACAATGGGTTGCGACTTGCAGCGGCCGGGACGCATCCGTTTGCAGATTGGCACAGCCAGGACATCTTCCCGGACGAGCGGTACAAGGCCATCGTAGAGGATATGCAACAAGTTGCGCGCGCGAATCTGATCTTCGGACTTCACGTGCACGTTGGGATTGAAGACAAGGAAGCGATCATTCATTTGATGAATGCAGCGCGTTATTTTTTGCCTCATATCCTTGCGCTCTCGGTTAATTCCCCGTTTTGGATGGGACGCAATACCGGATTAAAATCCTACCGCTGCAAGGTGTTTGATAAATTTCCCCGAACAAATATCCCCGACTACTTCCAGAGTTATTCCGAGTATGAGAATTTTGTCAATCTGCTCATCAAGACAAATTGTATAGATAACGCGAAGAAGATCTGGTGGGATATGCGTCCACATCCGTTTTTTGGGACGCTGGAGTTTCGCATCTGCGATATCCCGATGCGTGCACAGGAAACAATCGCTCTTGCGGCTTTGATGCAGGCCGTCGTGGTGAAATTGTACCGGCTGTATTCCGCCAATATGGGATTTCGGCTTTATCGGCGTGCGTTGATCATGGAAAACAAATGGCGCGCAAGCAGGTATGGAACCGAAGGGAAACTGATCGATTTCGGACGCCAGGTGGAGATGCCGGCGCGTGATCTGATCCTGGAACTCCTTGCGTTTGTCGACGATGTGTTGGATGAATTGGAGAGCCGGGACGAAGTGAATTACATACACACAATGCTTGAAATGGGCACTGGTTCTCAACGTCAATTGAGAGTGTTTGACCAGACTCACGATTTAAAAGCCGTCGTTGATTATATTATAGAAGAAACCCGCGTCGGGCTTGATGAGCCCGTAAGACCGAAAATGAAAGTTTCCTGAGGGCTTTGAATGAGTCAAACGTTGGAAGCCATAGCGCTCAATGCTGATCTTATCGAAGGTGCCTATAATGCAGTCAATGTCTGCCTGCAAATCAAGCCGCATGAAAAGGTGACGTTAATTACCGATCAACGGACGATGGAAATAGCGTCGAGCATCTACCACGAAATCATGAAGGTCGGTTCTCCTTGCACTGTGTTTGTTCTTGAAGATTTTTCTCCGCGTCCCCACACTGCCATGCCGCAGGCCATCCTTGACGACCTTGCCTCCAGTCAGGTAAGCGTCTACGCCGTTCATGGTCAGACAGGTGAACTCCGGACACGGATGCAGATGACAAAGGTCGTTACCGATCATCACCTGCGACATGGTCACATGATTAACATCAACAATCAGATTATGCGGGAAGGGATGCGCGCTGATTTTAACAAAGTGGATGAAATCAGCACAAGGGTGTGGGAACTTGCGAAATCGGCAAGATTCATCCGGGCAACTACCCCGGCTGGAACGGATGTCAGTGCAGAATTCAGCCCGCGCTTGAAATGGCTTAAGACGAGCGGGATCATCAGTCAGGAAAAGTGGGGGAACCTCCCCGGAGGCGAAGTTTTCACCGCGCCGCTCATGGTGAATGGTACATTTGTCGTTGATGGCGTTGTTGGTGATTACCTCTGCGCGAAGTATGGTGATCTTGTAGGTGCGCCCCTCACGATCATCGTTGAAGACAACAAGATGAAAGAAGTGTATTCGGACAACAAAGAACTTGAGCAGGAATTCTGGAATTATTGCCACACCGACGCAAACAGTCCCCGTGTTGGAGAGTTTGCCATCGGGACAAACGTACAGCTTACACACGTCATAGGTCAGATATTGCAGGACGAAAAAATTCCCGGTGTGCATATTGCCTTTGGTCATCCGTATGCCGAACATACCGGCGCCGACTGGACGTCGTCAACACACATCGACGTTGTCGGAACGAAATTCGACATCTGGATCGATGCCCGGAAAATCATGGAACGGGGCGAGTTCCTCCTATAGAAATTCTCCCTCGGTTACCGATCAATCCAACCTCTTTCCCCTAAATGTATGATCCCCCGTCTGCGAAGATCCTTCAACACCCAATTTTCGGAATCTCGCTATCAGCTTTTGCTCAAGCGTCTCGATGCCATTTGCGGCATGCATATAGACTTCCGCATCTCCGAGACTCCGCTGTTTATTCCCGGTACATTAATGCGCACAATGGAAACAGCCGGCAAAGAGATCATCATGCAGTTGATGTCAAACCCTTCCTATCGTACGGCATCCGACAAAACGATTCCACCTGCATTCAATGCGCCGAATGAAACATCTCATCCTCTGCTTGTCTCGGTCGATTTTGGGATCACACAAAATGACCGCGGTGAATTGTTGCCGAAGTTGATTGAGATGCAGGGATTTCCCACACTCTACGCGTTCCAAGTGGTTCTCTCCCAACAGTACAAAGAAGTGTATGAACTTCCTGATGAAGCAAAGACCTTGCTTGGTGGATTGGATCTCGACCAGTATTATGCTCTGCTGCGTAAAGCGATCTTGCGCGATCATGATCCCGAAAATGTTATTTTATTGGAGCTCGATCCACTCAAGCAAAAAACGCGGCCTGATTTCATCCTCACAGATCGCATCTGTGGAATTACAAGCGTCAACATTCGGGATGTCATGAGAGAAAAAAACCGTCTCTTTTATATGAATGCTGGCAAGTTGACAGCAATTCGCCGGATTTACAACCGCGCAATCGCAGATGAGCTTGTCAAATCAGGAGCGACATTGCCATTCAGTTTTCAGGATGATCTGGAAGTTGAATGGGCAGGCCACCCGAACTGGTTTTTCCGGTTGAGCAAATTCTCATTGCCGTTCTTAAAGCATCCCGCTGTTCCTAGAACGTGCTTTCTCTCAGATATGAGTGAGATACCGAGTGACCCGGAGAATTGGGTGCTCAAACCACTCTATTCTTTTGCGGGGAGTGGGGTCATCGTCAGTCCATCCCGCTCAGGTATTGATGCCATACCACTCAGCAATCGTCACAATTTTGTTCTTCAGGAAAGAATAGAGTATGGCGGGGTTGTTGAGACGCCGTATGGAGGAACAAAGGCTGAGGTACGCATCATGTACATCTGGCTCGATGAGCTGCAGGCAGTCAGCAACCTTGTTCGGATGGGAAGAGGCAAGATGATGGGGGTTGACTTCAACAAAAATATGAGCTGGGTTGGCAGTTCCGCGGGGTTTTGCATAGATTGACCTGTCCACGAGTGGCGGACATCACAATTCTAATCCAGGAAGACATCTCCATCGTATTCAATACGGATAACGACTGTGTTTCTGTTGGCACTTATTGAAGCTCAAGTAAAAAGGAATGAGGAAGACGCACGTCTATTGCGGACGATTGCGGGAGGAGACCAGGCGGCATTGGGACGGCTCTATGATATTTATTCATCACTGGTGTACACGATGGTGTTGCGAATCGTGAAATCGTCTGACGAAGCAGAGGATCTTGTGCAGGAAGTGTTTATGCAGATTTGGAACAAGGCAAAGCTCTTCTCCGAAACGAAGGGAAGTGTCTACACCTGGGTAATGACAATTGCGAGAAGAAAGGCGATTGACAGGCTTCGGTCCCAGGAATATGTTCATAGGGGTTCAAGTCTTGACGATGAACACGCACAAGATCTGCCCGATGCGGCATATACGACAAATCCGTTGCACGCGGAGATGTCGAGTGAATATGAGGGGTTGATGCGAAGTGGGCTCGCCCTGCTCAGTGTGGATCAACGAACAGTAATTGAGTTAAGTTATTTCGATGGGTACACGCAGGACCAGATTGCAAAAAAGGTTGACGTACCGCTTGGTACCGTGAAGACACGTATGAGACAAGGGTTGATGAGATTACGGGAGTATTTGAAAGAACGGATGAAGTGACGAACGAAGAATTCATACAGAACTGCCACGATTACGCGCTGGGTTCTCTGGAAGGCAAAGACCTTGCAGAATTCCAAACCTATTTGCGAACGGCAAATAAAGACGAGTTAACCCAGCTTGCGGAAATTCTATCGACTGCATCGTTGCTCCCGCTTACACTTGAACGGAAAGCCCCGCCTCCCCACGTAAAAGAGGAACTGATGAAAAAGATTCAGTTATCAGCGCGGGCCGGGGATTCGGTTCAGCGGCGCACATTCGAACCTGATGTACTTCCTGTGCCGCACAAACGTAGCTGGCTTCCATTCGGTGTTACGACCGTTATCGTTGTTATGGTGATCGGATTCTCATTCTATGTTTTCAAGTTGATGGGGACGATTGAGCAGCAGAATCAACGGCTGGTGGGAGTTCAAACAGAAAAGCAGCAATTGGCAACACAGATTGTTGCGCTGAAGAATGAGTTGTCCCGCAAAGAAGAAATGCTCAAGGTCCTTTCCTCCAAGCGGATTGAAATTACAGTGATGAACGGGCTCGATGTCAACCCGGTTGGTTATGGCAAGATCATCTGGGATCCTGAGAAGAAAACTGCAATACTGCAGGTTTCCAATCTTCCTGCCGTGCCGACCGATAAGGACTATCAACTCTGGGTGATCAAAGGGAAGCAACCGATCAGCGCAGGCGTGTTCGCCGTAAGCAATAACGAGCCGAATTTCTTCAAGATCACCAACCTTGCAGTAACCGAACCGAAAGAGATTGCTGCGTTTGCAATTACCCTGGAACCTAAAGGCGGCGTACCCGCACCGACGGGCGCGATGTACATGGCAGGGTCACCGAAGTTATGAGATAAGCAAACGTACTTGTTGTCAACAAAGGGAATATCAAACGTTTGAGATTCCCTTTTTCATTTCTATTGTTGCCCTTTCTTCCCGTTCGTTGTACATTACTACCCGTTTGATAAATCATCAGTATTTTGTTCAGCATGGAGCGCTTCATGGTTTTATTTGGAAGAAGAGGGGTTGAACTCTTTAGTCCTACACAGACAGAACCCCGCCTGACGGCTGTTCAGGAGCGCGACAGGGTGAAAATTCCCGACAGCTATAAGTGGAACCTTACCGATATTTACCCCGATAATGAAACATGGAAGAGCACAAAAGAGAAACTTAAGGAGGAAATTCCTTCCATTGATCGATTTCGAGGGAAAATTGCTGAATCGCCGCAGACATTGCTTTCGTGTCTCGATCTTGTCAGTCATCTTGGAAAAGAATACACGCGACTCTATTGCTATGCAAGTATGAATTCCGACCTTGATACACGCGATGCCAAATTCCTTGCAATGGAACAGGAAATGGGACAAATCGGTTCGGACTTTGCCGCAAGGACGTCGTTCATTGAGCCGGAACTACTGACAATGAACAGGGTTGCGATCGACTTATTTATCGAGCGCGAGCCGAAGCTTGGAGTTTACCGGCACAATCTGTACGAAACCCTCCGTCGTAAAGATCATACAGGGACTGAAGGAGAAGAGAAGATTATCGCCGATGCAAGCCTGATGGCAGACGCGCCGAACAGCATCTTCAGCATTTTCTCGAATGCCGAATTTCCTTTTCCCGAAGTCACTTTTGCCGATGAAACAAAAGTGAAATTGGACAAGGCCGCATTTGCCCTACACAAGAGTGCAAAGCACAGGGAGGATCGCAGGAAGGTCTTCACTTCATACTTTAATGCATTGAACGAATACCGGCGCACGTTCGGAACGCAGTTGTATGCGGAGGTGAAGAAGAATATGTTTTACAAGAAAGCTCGTCGGTACGAGTCATGCCTTGCTCACGCGCTCGACGGGAATAACATTCCGACGGCAGTGTATTATGGATTGATTGATAATGTCAACGCACACCTGGAAACATTTCATAGGTACCTGAAACTCAGGAAGAAGTTTTTGGGTGTTGATACGCTTCATTACTACGATCTATATGCGCCGCTTGTGCGGGAGGTGGATCTACAATATTCCATTGAGGAAGCAATGGAGCACATACTTGCTTCCCTCACGCCACTCGGTGAAGATTATGTCGGGGTTGCCCGTACAGGATTCGCGAACCGCTGGGTGGACGTGTATCCATACGACGGCAAACGTTCCGGCGCGTACTCCAATGGTGCGGTATATGACGTTCATCCTTACATGCTTCTCAACTACAACGGCAAGTATGATGACATGAGCACTCTCGCTCATGAGCTCGGCCACACAATGCACAGTTACCTGAGCAATAAAACCCAGCCCTACCCGACATCGCACTATTCCATCTTTGTTGCAGAAGTTGCTTCGACGTTCAATGAAGCGCTGCTCATGGACTACATGCTCAAAACGATCACCGATGATGGCATTCGACTTTCGCTACTGGGCAATTACCTCGATGGTTTGCGCGGCACGGTCTTCCGACAAACACAGTTTTCCGAGTTAGAGTTGAAGATTCATGAGGTGGCAGAAAAGGGAGAGTCGCTCACGGGCGACCGGTTTGGAGAGTTGTACGATGAAATCAATAAACGGTACTATGCACACGACAGAGGAATTTGTGTGGTTGATGACGAGATCAGGTCGGAGTGGGCGAACATCCCACACTTCTACTATCATTTCTATGTTTATCAATACGCAACATCCTATACGGCCTCTGCCGCGCTTTCCGAGCAAGTGCTGGCTGGAGACAAAACAGCAACCGCGCGCTATATTGAGCTCCTTTCATCGGGCGGGTCGGATTACCCGATTGAACTACTGAAACGGGCCGGTGTCGACATGACGACATCGCTCCCCTTCGAGCTGACGATGAAGAAAATGAACAGAGTGATGGATGAAATGGAGGCAATT
>JBGPGQ010000037.1:0-16013 GCA_041483995.1 Bacteroidota bacterium | reverse complement strand
CATCAAACCCGCCTTTTCAATTCAGCAATGATGAAAATAGAAAGGATTATCGATGCACAAAGGTCATCGCGTGCCAATGGTCTTCTTCGCCCTATGTATGTTTGTCGTATCTCCACTTATTGCGCAAGAACGAGACAGGAGTAAAATCCCCGATGAGTATAAGTGGAACCTGACGGACATTTATCCTTCGGATGACGCGTGGCGGAAAGCCAAGGAGCAGCTTATTGCAAAACTTCCCTCCATCGATCAATTCAAGGGGAAGGTCGTCGCGTCGTCGCACGATTTGTTCGCCTGCCTCGATCATAACTCAAAACTTGCAAAAGAATACGCCCGACTTTCCGTGTATGCCGGATTGATATCAGACCAGGACACGCGGGATGCGGGGCATCTTGCGATGGCACAAGAGATGCGTCAGGTCGGCGCCGATTTCGGAGCGAAGACAGCATTCATCGAGCCGGAGATTCTCAAAATGGAGAAGGGGACAATCGAGACCTTTCTCAAGACCGACCCGAAGCTTGCTGTGTACAGGCAGTATCTTGATGATCTCCTGCGTCGCAAGGCACACACGGGCACAGAGGGGGAAGAGAAAATTCTCGCTCACGCCGGTTTGATGGCGGATGCCGCGTCGAGTGTGAACAACGTGTTCTCCAATGCTGATTTTCCGTTTCCCGAAATCACGCTGAGTGATGGGAAGACGGTGAAGCTTGACAAAGCGGCGTTCAACCTGTACAGAGGGCTGCCGAACCGGGAAGACAGGAAAAAGGTATTTGCTTCATTTTTGGGGAAACTAAACGAGTATCGTCGCACGTTTGGAACGCAAATGAACGCAGAAGTAAAGAAGGATATGTTCTATGCGCTCGCTCGCCATTATGATTCCGCTCTGGAAAGTTCTCTTGATGGCAGCAATATTCCTGTGAGTGTGTACCACAGTCTTGTGGAGAACGTCAATAAGAACCTTCCAACATTTCATCGCTACTTGAATTTGCGCAAGCGCATTATGAAGCTCGACACACTGCATTACTACGATCTCTATCCGCCTCTCCTTGCCAGTGTTGATCTTGATTATCCGATTGAGGAAGCTCAAAAGAGCATTCTTGCATCGCTTACCCCGCTCGGCCCCGACTACACTACCGTGGTGAAAAAGGCATTGAATGAGCGCTGGATAGATCTGTACCCCAACGAAGGTAAGCGTGCGGGCGCGTATTCAAACGGGGGCGTGTATGAGGTGCACCCGTATATGTTGCTCAACTATAACGGTAAGTATTCCGATATGAGCGCGTTGGCGCATGAGCTGGGTCATACGATGCAAAGCTATCTCTCCAACAAATCGCAGCCGTTTCCCACCGCGGACTACCCGATTTTTGTTGCAGAGGTTGCCTCGACATTTAACGAAGCATTGTTGATCGATCATATGCTGAAGTCGATCAAGGATAATGACGTGCGGCTCTCACTGCTGGGGAATTATCTGGAGGGAATCAAAGCTACCGTGTTTCGCCAGGCGCAGTTTGCGGAGTTCGAACTTCGTATGCACGAGCTGGCAGAACAGGGTGAGCCGCTTACAGGCGATAAACTGAATGAACTTTACATAGAGTTAACGAGAAAGTACTACGGTCACGACGCAGGGGTGTGCATTATCGATGATGACATCCAGTCAGAGTGGATGAATGTTCCACATTTTTTCTTGAATTTCTATGTGTATCAATATGCGACAGCATTCACCGCTTCCGCGGCTCTATCGGAACAAGTGCTTGCAGGCGACAAAGCAGCAACAAAGAAATACCTGGAGTTTCTTTCGGCCGGCAGTTCCGACTATGCTATCAATCTCTTGAAGAAGGCGGGCGTGGACATGACAACCTCACAGCCCCTCGAACTGACAATGCAGAAAATGAACAGGGTGATGGATGAAATTGATAATATTCTCAAACCGTAAATTCAAAAAGTAGATTACTTCTTGAGGAAAGAAATGGGCTATCATTCATCCCGCAATAATTATTTTATCGTTTGGTGGCGCCTCGAACTCCTTCGCGAAAGGGCTTTGTGAAGGCCGAATATTCAAGCATTTGTGTCGCCAGGTCAAGCGGGTAACTCACTTTCACGTCAACAATCTGCGCAGTCGGGTCATTCACCGGCTCCAGCCTTGGCATCACGAATCCTGTATATGCTGGAAGATTCAAGCTTCTGACGCGCTCCTGAATTTCATCGCGTAGTTTTGTGTCAACCTTCAGACCGTACGCGTCCACCAACGACTTTGCAGCTTGAAGGTCGCCCTCGGCTTTGATGCGCATGATTTCTGCAAGGAGCTCACCGACCGTTCGATGCATCGCTTCATAGTCCACAATCCTGTAATACGTCTTGCCGTTACGTTGCTCAACCTTCACCGCGCTGGAGTTTTTGATGATGTAGTGGACTATGAGTTGTCGGTTTTTCAGGTGATCCTCTTCCAGTTGCTCACTCTTGCCGATCCGACGCAATTGATTGAGTCCTGTGCGGACTTGTTGTTGGAACATCGTCTCGCCGATCTTGCGCGCTTCTTGTGCGTCTTTTGCCACGCCAATATCGACAAGTTTTGGGTCCCATGCATTCCATAATGCAACAAGATCTGCGCGCGCTTCTTCGAGCGTATTGTAATATCCTGGAAGAAAGTCAGATGGGTCCTTACCGCCGAGTTTCGGACTTGCCTTGCCGGAGCCATGCCCGATTACTTCATGCATTGCAGTGTGCAGATTGTCCGCACGTATTCCGTAGATTTCCTGATTTTGTATTTCTTCATCATCCCAGGCCAGCTCATGTAACAATTCCTTGCCACTTGACTTATCGTATCCAACGATGACGTTGTTCAGCAATACACTCTTGCTTCCATACTGCTCACGGATTGATTGTTCATTCGGAAGGTTGATACCGATTGGTGTCACAGGCCCCGTGCCGCCGGTCTCGACAATTACATTGATGACATTCGCGATGGGCAAATGATCAATCTTCTTTTTGTATTCATCGTTCCACGGAGCTTTGTCCTCGAAGTATTGAGCGAATGAAGCGAGACCGGACATCATCTTCGTCTGTTCCGGATCATTGAAATACAACGCTGCTTCGAATTCCCCCTTTTGCCCACGGGGATCGAGATATACCTCAATAAAACCGTGAATAAAATCGACGGTTGAGCTGTCCTTAACCCATTGGATATTGAACTTGTCAAAGTCTTCACTCTCACCCGTGCGGTAGTACCGTATCAACAATCGGAGTACTTCGGCCTGATGTTCGGACGCCGCGTACGGGATGGCTTTTTCAAGATACGAAATTGATGCCGCAAGAAGGTCGGCATACTGGCCGCGTGGGATTTTCTCGCTGCCCATGCGCCAGACACTCTCCACTAGCTTTCCTTTTTCTTTCACTATTGTTGAATTGAGAGGATGTTTTTCGTTGCCAGCTTTTGCCCATTTCTCAACCTCTGCGTACACAAGGTTGGTTCCGTAGAAATTTACAGCGCTGCCTTTGATCCAGTCCTCTCCAGGAGTCTTGTTCGTTAGTACACGATCGACGGCAGGATCGAAGATCACAGCCTTCAATCGCTTAAGTTTCTTCTCCATGGCTTCACCACTTAGCGTAAACTCTGCACCAGATGCCTGCGCTGCTGCGACCGCTTTTGCGAATTCTTCAAATGTGCAGTCGGGGATAAACTTCTGTGAAGTCAGGTTGTCGTAGAAGCCATTGTTGATCCAGAAGAGCTTGAGATATTTGGTGATTTGTTCACGGACCGTCGGGTTGAGCGTTGCCGAATGTTTGTACACTTCTTCAAACAGATCCCTGATCTCCAAAGCGTTGCGATGGTGTTGATCTATGGAAATGTCCCGCGCCGCGACTGAAGCGAGGTACATGTAATACGCGAAGATTTTTTGATTCTTTGCAAGTTGATCAAAACCATCGGCGTAGAGTTGTACCACCTGTGCCGGCCCGATCTTCTCAAGTTGATACTGTCGCACCGCGGGGGGGGTGTTCTGCTTTTGTTCAATCTGATGGTCTGTCTTACACCCACTCATTACAATGAAAAGCAAGGCGCTGATAAGGAAGGTAGTGCTCAAGTTTGGAAGAAGTCTGCCACGCTGTCAGCGGTAATGTTATTCACGGTCTGTATCATTGTGGGTATGCATATAAAGGAAAGCGGCGGGGGTGGGCTGATACCGATAATATCCAACAGTCCAATGAGGTTTGCGAAAAATGTCCTCGTAGGTAATCAGGATAGCAAAATACAGATTCCCTTGGTTAATAGAGTCAACCTGACCTTGTCTAAGTTCGGGGGCCCGAAAGGTTTTTGGCATTACGTCATTTGGGGAGAGAATGAAGCCACTGTCAACAACAGTGGTTCGGAATGTGGCAAACTCCTCGTCGGGGAATGGGATCAACTGCATTCTACTGATTTGTTTGACCCTATAGGCGGGGGTCTTACCAAAATTCTGCATGTTCCATTCGATCGAAAGATTGTAACCGACAGAATAACTAAGGGGGCTCATTGTTCTGCCAATTGTGACATACCCCCTGTTTTCAATCTCAGTGGCTTTCCTCGTCTCAATAACTTGGTAAAAACTGAAAACAACGAGCGGGATAGTAACCACAACAACCAAAGCGGTTACTATAATCATAGCATGATCGGTGGCTTTCCCGTTTTTGAATCGTTGCCACCAAGATGGATTGGGTTTTCCCTGTGGATTATCGGAAGCATTTGCAACTTCATTGGTGCGGTTATCATGCTGAGTGGGGTGATAATGATGCACGATAGCCGTTATCTTTACAAGGGACTTCCGTTTCTTCTTCTTGGAATTACCCTTTTTATCATCGGTGGACATTATGTGTTTGATTAGATAGCAAGAATGATGAAGGAAACTATTGGTGAGGGTATCATTCGGCGGCAGAATCGCTAAAAAGAACCGCTACTAAATTTGCCAAAAACAAAGCCGATAACCAAGAGCACAATGTAGAATGCACCGTAAATGAGTAAACCGACAATCGAAAGCCAAAGCAGATACAGAGGCGGGAGTATGATCCAGACAAGAGCCTTTTTCCACCAAGGTTCGTGGTTTGAACTACTGCTTTGTATTTTCCAGTACTCGTAGTTGCTTGACATATATCAAGATAGCAAAAAGCTGATGAACAAAACAATTTGAACAAGTGGTTAAAATGCCATAGATTAGAACAACGAAACAGCACGCCGCGTTGGATGTGCTCAAAGAATAGAAAATCCTTCTCGTTCACTGCTTGACAGTGAGGGTAAGCTTATGGCTTGCTCCAACGCACGCGAGGGATTTTTTATGCCCCCTCCAATGAAAGACACAAGCTGGAAAACCCTACCCGTATTCAAAGACAAATTTGTGCCCTTCCGAGTCTTCACAAGCCTAACCAACAATTCAACCGAAGGATATTGGAAATCTTGGTTCGTGAGTCACGGGAGGGGCATACTCTGGGAATTTCGGTCAAGAGAACCGGAGCGAATAACAGACGATGTCGTTCCAATATTACAACAGGAGGAGGGTCTTCGTAGACTCAACGTATTGGAGGAGAACGACTACAGAGAACGCATAACTTCTCTCACGCTGAGCGAATTGAAAGAACAGAGAAGACTTTGGCAGGAACTGAGGGCTCGCAAGTCTGTAAGAATCGAATATCCACCAATAGAGATGTTAGCGACGGAAATTCAAGAAAAACTTATCATTGAGTTGCGGGGTTTGGAAGCGAAGCACTCGGAGACAGTAAGGCCAACGACTGAACAAAAGTCACCAGTGATAAAGAAAAGTCTTATGGAAAAGTGCAGCAAAGAATGTGAACGACGCGAAATCCCCAAAAACGAAACCATCACTACTGAGGAGAAATATTCGATTGCGAAAGCTATTAACCTAAAAGGGTTAGGCACGATAGAAACCTTCCGCCCTCGTAACCCCGCCTACCATCACATCAGCAAGATACTTTCTGAATTAGGCTACAGCCGGAAAGACGCTTCTAAGTACAAGTAAATGCAGGTGTTTACCTTTGTTTACCCCGAAAAGTAACAAACGACAAAATTGGTAACACCCCCGCCACGTACTTACCTTTAACACGTTACAAATAAAAAAGCCCCTTGCGGGGCGTTCAATTCACTAATCCATTCACCAACAAGTGTCTCACCACTTCGGGAAAGTGCAAAGGTGTATACAGTGACATCGCTTAAAATACCAGTGCGCTGATTCCAATATAGGGGATCGGCCCGCGAGAGTCAAGGGTGAAGTTGACAACGCGACGATGTGACCCTATATTGAATGTAGTAACTAAACGAGAATGCAGACGTTTTAGGCGTCTGCACTCTCTAAACAAACCACGACTGGATTAGAGCCGTGATAAGCCTACGTCAAAGATACGCTCTGGACAGTCCAAAATCAAGGAGCGTATCGACATGAATACCCTACCCATTGAAAAGAAAGCCCTTGTGCTTTCTCTTCTCACTGAAGGCCAATCAATTAGAGCAACGTCACGCGTGGCAGACGTAAGCCAACCGACCATCTTGAAGCTATTGGTTGAGGCAGGCCAAAAAGCCCGCGACATTCACGACACAATGATGATGAACATTCAATCCCGTTTCATCCAGTGTGACGAGCAATGGCAGTACGTGTACGCAAAGAATAAGCACGTAAGGGCAGAGAATCAGGCAGAACGTGGGGACTTCTGGACGTTCATTGCAATGGATTCAGAGACAAAACTTGTCCCTTGTTACCGTGTAGGAAAGCGCACAGCACGACTTACTGTATCGTTTATGATGGAGCTATCCACGCGGGTAAATACACGCTTCCAACTCTCTACGGATTCATTCACGGCCTACAAAGACGCGGTTGACCGTGTATTTGGTACAGAAATCGACTACGCACAAATCCATAAGGAATATGCAGAGGTTGTAGACGGTGAGAAACGCTACAGCCCTGCAAAGATAATACGTGTGACCAAAAACCCGATCATGGGAAACCCAAAGCCCGAAAGGATTAGCACGAGCCACATTGAACGGCAGAACTTGACGGTACGGATGCAATGCAGACGATTCACACGGCTAACAAACGGATTCAGCAAGAAATTGAGCAACCACGAAGCGGCAATTGACCTGCATTTCTTCTCATATAACTTCACCAAGATTCACCAAACATTGCGGGTAACACCCGCAATGGAAGCGAAGGTCACAAACCATATCTGGACATGGGAAGAACTGCTTTCGGGGGGGAAAATGTCAGCGACAGAAGCGGCATGAATCATTTGAATTTGGCGCGGAGATTCAGCAAATTAAGGGAGTTACAACACCGCGCCAAACCTATGAGAAAATCAAAGTACACCGTTATGCTGACCGAGGAGGGATATACTACTCTCTCTTCCTATTCAATGATGAAAAGAACCTTGATACTGGGAAATAATCGTTCTTTCCGTTGTACTGAGGTTTCAGTAGACTCACCATTTCTTCGAATGAAAGTCCTTGGCGACGCTGATTCTCTTTTTGATGTTTATATCCCAACTCATTTTGTGGATTACGTCGCTTCGGTAGCACCAGGGCAAGACCCCATTGGCTTTTCTGACCGATCACAACGCCCGAAGAAATAGCGTCATTGTTTACCCCGTTTGCAACCGCTATCCGATGATTCAACTCTTCTTGTGTTTGCATTCCTTCCCTCTCAAAAGAGGGATAATATAATCACGGAATGCGGCTTGTCAACTTTCCTCCCCTAACTCCTTACAAAACCAAGACAGATTGTCACAGAAGAAATATCAAACTTGAGCACTACCATAAGGAACGGAGGGACAGTTCGTCGCATAATGCAGACTCCATTGTTATTGGTGTTGACAAGCGAGCAAGCTATTTTGCATGAATGAATCGGGCTTCTACCCTCGATCCATCAATGTTTGCTGCGGTGGGTTTTGCGCTTCATGATTCCAAGAAACGATACTCCGTGCGTCCCGTTTTTCTTTATATCCATTACCACGAGTTCCCAGCCTTTGCTGCCAAGGGCATTGAGGTACTCGTCGACAGCATCGTGATCCTTCTTCTTAATATCATCAGAACCGATGATTTTATATTCACAAAGCCCTTCGTGTGAAGGCTTATGGTGCTTTTTATGTGAGGACATTGATGTACCCTTACGTTGTTACTGTTCACATAATACAACGTTGTGTGTGCAAAGTCAATTTCTGCCGGCCTGAAACTCGTTCGACCTTGAACGAGCCGTCTGCCATCCAGAGAATCAATTGCTTTGTTGCTCTACTCGGGGGGGAAGTACATCCTTCAACGAAGGAAATGTATTCGTTCCATTGTCCTCAAAGTTTTCCTCAGATCAATGAATGTTACTTGTATGGCATGGGAAATACGGCTTTCAGGTTTTTACAGAAATACAATTTGAGCAGCACACCAGCATTATTTCCTCGAGGAACAGGTACATCTCCAAGGTATGTGATTGTTTCAAAGTAAGGCCCATATTCATGTTCCGGCTCCGTTAGAAATTTCGTTGTGCTTACAAGGATTCCATCCTGCCGGAGAATATCCTCCATACGACTAAAGAAGGCAAATCCGCGCGGGTCGCCTGCGTTGAAGCAGTACACACGGGCTTTTCCACGGAGGGCATAGTCCACCTTGCCACTGAGAAACCATCGGTTCGTAAACACGAAAACATTCGAAGAATCAAGAAAGCCTCGTTCTGTAAGAGCCTGTTCCAACGGCGTGTAGTCGAGCAATTCGAGCGTTTGATCTTCCTCCTTCACGAACGTTGACGAAAGAACCTCAGAGGTATGCCACCAGCCTGTCGAAGCATGTGTCACAAAAATGATGACAGCAACAACAATAAATGCACAAGAAATTCGCAGCCACCATCTGACCCAGCTGGCTTTGTGACCTGACGATTGCAGGGTTCGATGTACTGTATTCCCCAAAGCTGGAAACAACATAAGATACCCTGGTGCCTGCCAGTGAAAATGAAAACCAAAGGGAGCGTACAGCGATGCAGCCGTGAAGATGAGAATGGGGCCGATTGCGAGCCATCCGAGGAATAACTGCTTTTCAGATCTGCCCCGGACAAACGAACGCCAGAGCTCCCACAGCAGCGGAAGCCATATCCATGGTACCAACCAGAGCGCCTGTCCACCAATGCTGCGGGCCAGCCAATCAAAGTGTAAACCTGACCAGGCTGTTCCGCGCGCACCTTGCCAGAGGAATGATATCCACTCATGGCGGGCATTCCATATCAACACCGGAAGAAAAAGAGTGCCTGCGATAAGTATCGCGACGTAAGGCCCCGATTTTTTCAGCCAGCGCCGCTGTCGTTTCTGTGTTAGCAGAAACATGAATGTGCCAAGAACAAGGAACACCGCATGATACTTGCTGAGCAGGGCGAAGCCAAGAATGATGCCGACCCAAATCCACCAGCGCATTGACCGCTTGGGATTTTCAAAGAGGATATGTGAGAGACAGAGAGCGCCAGCTAGAAAAAAGAACATCAGAGGGGCGTCCGGGACAAGCCATCCGCCCGTTGCAAGGGAGAACACGGGTGCCAAGTTGAGGAGTAACGCCGCATAGAACCCAGGCCAGTGGCCAAAGATCTTTCTGCCCAGCAAAAACATGAGCCATGTTGTTCCTGCGAACATAATAATAGATGGCAATCGTAATGTGAACGGACCGATTGTACCAGCAAGGTGCATACTGAGGGTGGTGATCCAGATTGACAGTGGGGGATGATCGAAATACGAAAGGTCGATGTGTCTCGCACAGGAAAAATAATATGATTCACCATAGCCGAGTCCCATTGTGCCAGCTGCCCATAGTCTGAAAGCTGTCCCAAGGAAGATAAGTAGCCATAACGGCTCCATGGGGGTGTTATCATTGTTCATTTACGAAAGCTTCCGCCTGAGGTGCGCAATAACTTTGAGAGTTCTCAAGTGTCTCCCGGGGCCATTCAAATGATAGATTGAATCGAAGAAATATTTGCCGGGAAACGTGTATTCGGAAGGAGAGCAGAGAATCTCAAAGTTTAACTTGTCTCGCATATATTTGTCAAGCTGGCGAATTGTTTCCTCATGCACCGCATAGATGCTATCAATAATTGCCGGATAAAGCAGGTAGACCCTTGCGCCATGCTCCTTTGCAGACAATGCAAAGTCGTTCAATAGTTCAATGGCAAGCGGATTCATGGTTTTCTGAGTCTCAGGTTGTCCCCTATAGAAGCCCTTGTAGCGATGGTACGGGGGAACATTGAGATGACTGATTAGGTCGCCGTGATCGTTAAAACCATTTCGAACGTATACTGAATCAATAATGGTGGGCTTTGGTTCTATGTGGAGAATCATTTCTTCGAGCTGAGTGCATTTGGATTGGAGCAGCCTGGCCGATCCACCGAGGAGAGTGACAACCTCCGGGATGCTTTTGATATAGGAAATCGATCTTGGATATATTTTTGCCATAGCCACAATGACAGAGGCATTCCCCTCAGGGTTGGCGCCGTAGTAGTACACATATTCAGGGATCAACACAACAATATCGGTGGGCTGAAGTGATGGCCTTATCTGTTCCAGGTGGAATCTGAGTCCTGATGGACCGTGCAGCCCCATGTTAATCACGTTACGCCCAAGCGAGTCCTGAATGAGCTGACTGTCCAGTCCAAACGCCAACCCGGACCCGCCGGCAAAAATGATTCTTGGTGTCGACGTCGTATCCAGCAGCCTGTGTTTGTCGATGATGGCATGTGTATAATCGTTCCGGTCTGGAATAGAGAAGACAAGTATCAAGGACGTTCCCAGAGTACTGGTAGCGAGAAAAAGAACTTTGAGGAGTACGCGTCGCATTTGTTTTAGAACTGAAAATAAACAAACTCTTGTGCTGTTTCCGCATCAAGCTTGCCATAGGCAAGAATAAACATGATTGCAATGTAGTACACACCCCAGCGAATGAGCGGAGATTTGGTTGCAATCATTTCTCGCACGCTTCCGCGTCCTTGTTGTGCTTGAACGCCAAGAAGCAAAGCTATCGAACACACGGCCACCATGAACTCTCGAAATCTGCCGTCGAGGAGAAGATTGGTTTCCAGGGCATGCATATCGGTGATATTCAGAAAAAACTCGCCGACGCCCGAAAACACGTGCGTGACCATATAGTACATATCGGATACGGTGAATGCCCTGAAGATGATCGAACCGACACAAACCAGAGAGAAGGTGAGACAAATGCGGAGACCTTTTTGGAATGCCGGGAGGCGATTCAATCCGGTGATGTCGGTAATATGCTTGCGGATTGTCACAGTCCACAGTGAAGTCACGATGCACAATCCATGGAAAAGGCCGAAATTGATGAATCTCCAATCAGCACCGTGCCAGAGACCAACAATGGCAAACACGACCATGATGTTGAGCGATTGTCTCAGTTTTGAACCCCGGTTCCCTCCCATGGGAATGTAGAGGTAGTCCCTGAACCAGGTGGAAAGTGAAATATGCCAGCGTCGCCAGAATTCTGCAATCGACTCAGCATGAAATGGGCGATCAAAATTCTTCATCAGCGTAAAGCCCAGAACCTTTGCTGCCCCGATGGCGATATCGGAATAACCTGAAAAATCACAATACACTTGAAATGTGAAGAATACCATCGCCATCATGATCGGAACGCCGGGGTACTGGGTGGGGTTAGAAAACACCTGCTGGACAAAAATCGCCAGCGTATCAGCGATCACCACCTTCTTCGCAAACCCCCATGTCATGAGTTTCAATCCATCCGTTACACGTTCGTATTCAAAGAAGAACTGTTGGCGAAACTGGGGAAGAAGGTGCGTTGCACGTTCAATGGGACCAGCAACAAGCTGGGGGAAGAACATCACGTAGAGGGCATACCGTCCGAGATGTCGTTCCGCGGGTGTGTTTCCTCTGTACACTTCAATAGTATAGCTCATTGACTGAAAAGTGTGAAAAGAAAGACCCAGCGGTAATATAATGTCCAGAGAATGTACTGGATTCCGAATGTCGAACAAAGAAAGCAGGGCGGTAAGGTTGTCGTTCAAAAAATTAAAGTACTTAAAGACTGCAAGGATAAGAATGTTTGACACAAGACTCGCGACGAGGAACATCTTCCGCGTGCGTTCCTCGGTCCGCTCGATTAGAAGTGCTGCTGCATAGTCGACGAGAATCAGAAAGAAGAGGACGAGAATGTATTTTGGAATCCACACCATGTAGAAATAGCAACTTGCGACGAGCAGCAAGAGCCAGCGAAACCGGTGCGGAAAGGCATAGTACAATATCGTAACGATGGGAAAGAAAAGAATGAAGTGTAACGAGTTGAATGACATCGTTCAAAGGTGGTTTAGTTTGACAAATTGAAGCTCACTTCTTCCGGAGTGCCAAGTGAAAACATGAACGAGGAGAGTTGGGCTGTGATTTTCTCAAGATAGCTTCCCAAATGCGGCCCGAACAACGAAAGGGATGCCTCGTACGTTTCCCGATCATAATATTCTTCGGGGACGACGTAAAGATAGTCTGTTCCGTTGAGCCCCGTTATGAACAGATGCCTACCTTCGATTTGCTTGAACTGTTTGAGTCGACGCGCGATTACTCCACTGAACTCGAATGAGTGACTGATGTATAAACTCCCATCAAGTCGAAACGCCTGGACTAACGCGCGCGCATTCTGTGTTCCAATCAGCCAACCGATGATCCATGGTCGGAGTATTCGCCCTGCCACTCTGTATTGGTATCGGGGAAGAGCAACCGTGCTCATGAAGGATGTAATTTCAATGTTATGCATAAATGGTTTGGCTGATTCAGCCGCCAGTGCAACAAGTCTTTCGGTGACAGCGGAACCATATCGGTTGGCATCCTCCACGTTGCCGTTGGATACTCTCACGCCATCGAGTGCGGGGCCCGCTTGTCCGGTTGATGAGGAAACAAACAGCACTTCCGAATAACCATGCTGGAGTAACACGTTGCGTACAATGGCGGGGTAGTCCCCGGAACACACGACACTCTTGGGACCAATGGTTGTTGCGTGTGCACAATAGCTCACAAACGCACAGAGTGCACCACTATCTTTTTTATACTCAACAAGCAATAGTTCATCATCGACGGGGTCGTCTGGTTCAATGCGATTTACGACACATGCCGGCAGTCTGGTCACAAGCTCGCGGTATGCTCCCGGTTCAAGGCTGTAGATGGCCTTTGTTGTTGCTTCCACGGCCGCATGCACAAGCATATCGCACTGTCCAACATCGAGGCCGCCCATCAACCATGCATCGATTGGTCCTCGTGCATATCCTCCCGGACCGCTATGCGTGTGTGTCACAGCGAAATAGATTTGTTTTCGGGTGACCAAGGAAGCAAGCTCTGCTGTGATTCGGTTCGAGATGTCATCGACCCAGGTGCAGATGTCCGCGGTAAGGAATACCACCGGTTGAGAATCGCCAGCGCTAAGGGCAAGGGCATATACGTACACGCTGTCGTTTATTCCGATGACTCCTCTGGCCCTTCGGGCACTGTAGCCATATGTTGGCGTGCCAAGCCGTGGAGTTATGGAGGCATGAGCCCATCCCAATCGCAATGTCCCATGCTGCGGCCTCAGGGCTCCTATACGTACAGCCTCTTCCCTGAGCAATGATTCCGATGCACGTGCAATTTCAGATCCGAGAATGGGTGAGCGGTCGATCGTCGTTGTCAGTCCGAAATAGATGGCACACAACATCAGAACGAGAATGATTCCTATGAGAATGCTGGTACGAACAGGTCCTGGGGACATGATTTTCACCGCCTCGCCTCGCCAATCTTCCTGCAAATGGCCTGAAATACCATATCGACGAGCAACAAGTTCATGCATTTGTGGTGTCCAAGCAGGCAAGTTGGTTGTTGGCAGGGTCCGCAATCAACGGGAATTTGCAAATGGGTTTCTAATGGATAGTGTGTGTCGCTCCAGGCGATATGTGTTGGTCCGAAGAGTGAAACAAGAGGAATACCGAACGCCGCCGCAAAATGGCGTGGTCCACTATCAGTGGTCACAAGCAATTTACTTCGTTGTACACAGGCTTTGCTCAGGCCGATGGAGAGTTTTTGGTTGGCTAGGCTGAAGACTCGTGGGTGCCCGGCTGAGCGGGCTATTGTTGCAGCCCGATCATGTTCGTTCGGTCCGCACAACAACAGCACATCACTTCCAATTTCCGTTGCAACACGATGTGCAAGTTCGATGAAATATTGGTCGGGCCAGAGCTTTGCTGTTCCGTATGCACCGCTTGAATTGAATGTGATGACGCCGCGTTCTTCGGAAAGACCCAGCTTGCCCCATACCTCGTTGGCCGCGAGCTCATCATCGAGTGTGGTGTACAACTCCATCTGTGGTGGCTCTACGCGGCATCCTACAGCGTAAGCAAGCTGAAGATAGGAATCGAGCGTTGAGAAAGGCACAAGCGTGTAGTTTCGTTTAGGAGAATACAATCTTGTTGTCAGCAAGGCGCTTCGCAGATCTCGTGCATAGCCGATCCGTTTTCGTGCTCTGCCGAGCCAGGCTATGAATGCCGTGCCGAACGAATTGGTCAGTAACAGGACAAGATCTAACCTGTTTCTTCGCATCTGTTTGATCAAATCCCGGGGAGTCATAGCTTTCTGGTGTTGAGACATGTCGTACAGCCACCGATCATCGAACCATGAGGATCCATCAAATACCGGAGCGACGTATGGTTTCATGATGCCAATGAGATTGGCATCACGACCGAAATGATTACGGATTGCGCGGAGTGTTGGTGTTGCCATGACCGCGTCGCCGATCCAGTTGGGAAGAAATACGCCGACGTTCATCGAACTTCATTTTGAGATGGGGACTGTATGGGGGCTGTTCCGTGCTTTTGTCCACCAATGAGTCCCATGGCGTGCGGTTGGAGCAAGACCTGCCATGCAAGAACCCCACTTACTTCCTGAGCCTTGTTGCGAGCCTCCGACCAGAGCCCAAGACTGCATATCGTCAACACACTCCATACGCCGGTTTCCAGCAATGATTTGAATGGGTACATCAAGAGAAGAGCATAGTACTGTAGTCTGTGGTTTTTCCGGAAATAGGAGAACAGAGACCGGGCATGTTCGATGCGAGCCCTGACCTTTGCTTGTTTGCGTGTCTGACCCTGCAAGTGGATAACGCGCACATCAGGATGAACCACGATCCCCCAGCCCGCCTTTCGTGCGCGCAAACTTAAATCTGTTTCTTCGTAAAGATAAAAGAACTGCTCGTCCAACATGCCAATCTCGTTCAGCACGGAGCGTCGAATCATCAAGCAAGCTCCTACGAGATTGGGAACCTTCGTGGGAGCGGAGAGCAATACCAGGCGGTGTTGTACGTTCTTGATAAACAATTCAGTCAGTAGTGATGGTTCACTGTCGAACGAGAGTTGCGTCCGGCCATCAGGATATGTCAGTTGTGGTCCAACAATCCCAACAGTCCCATTCATCTCGAGATAATCGATCAGAATCTGCAGTCCCCCGACGGGTACGATTGTGTCATTGTTGAGTAATAGCAAGTATCGTCCGTTTGCAATACGCAAACCCTGATTTGCCGCGGCTGCGTATCCGCGGTTGACCTGGTTTTTAATGACAGTGGCCTGTGGGAAGAGGGACTGAATTGCCGACGGTGTTCCATCCCAAGAACCGTTATCGACAACGATTATCTCATAGTTTCGATCTCCCATGCCTTTCTCGAGCGAGGTAAGACATGATATATTCATGTCGCGCCCATTGTACGTCACCACAATGATGGAACAATCTATTAAACCTGAACCATCTTGACGTGTTTGTGTAACCGGTGAAATTGAAGAGAGATTCTGTGGGGTCATACGAGCTGACGTTGTCGAATGCGCTGAAGCCTTCGATTGATCGCCGTCATAACGTCGAGGATGGATATGTCCATCATGCAGGTTTTTTGTGCATGACACCGTCGTTGGTATTGACAATGGCAATGACCAAATCTGGAAACCGTTTCGTCATTGGAAGACCAGGGGCCATTGCGAACCGGATTGGTTGGT
>JBGPGQ010000036.1:0-16098 GCA_041483995.1 Bacteroidota bacterium | reverse complement strand
GTGCCGACAACTTTTCCGAGTACCATACACCACCATGTTAGTTATATATTGGAAGTTTTTATGCTTTCCGTGCTGCGAGAAGAATCTCTTCGCCAGAGTCAAATTTGCGAACAAGCCGTGTCGGAACCAGCATCAGATCCGGTATACCCTTGAAATCCTTTTTGCTATCGGTCAGCAACGGCAGTTTGCTTTCGATGCAGAGTCCGGCAATCATGACATTCAACAAGTTCACTTTTCTTGTCGCAGAAAGCAACTGCCCGTATTTCCGGGCATTCTTCGGGTTCAAACCCAGTAACTTCATCGCCGCCATCGAATCTTCAATCGCTTTCTGTTCCATCTCCGATCTCCCGATGGAAAAAAGGTCGATTGCATGAAAGGCCGTCGCGTAGCAAAAGAATTTTCCCATCGCAATCCTCAGAACCGAAGGAGCCCGTTCGCTGCAGAGATGATCCAGAAAGACGTCCGTATGAATCACGATTTTCGGGACGCTCACTTCTCTCTCTTGCGGTCACCTGCAACCCGCCGCCTGAACAAACCCTTTTGTTTCAACGCGCCTTCAGAGAGTAGAAACGTTATCACCTGGTCACGGGATTCCAACTGCAACCTTCCGATCTGTTCAATCTCCTCTTCACTTACATCATTCGTTTTCAATGCCGAATGAATCGCATGGGCGCTCAACCGGACATGCAGCTTTGTCTGCCCGGATTTCCCAAACTGCTCGATGATTGGCCGGGGGACCTGTATCTTTCCATCACCGTCAATCACTCCTTCGAATTCCATACTGGCCCAGCGTTGCTCCATTGTCAGTTCACTAATCCAAGAAAGCTTTCTCCAGACAGCGAGTTCTTTACCATGAAGAAATCAGCAATCGTCTTCCCTACGTCTGCAAATGTCTTGCGCGTCCCGATATTTTTTCCTTCGGTACGAGACCTTACAAAGCAAAGCAACGGCACGTATTCTCTGGAATGATCGGTACTCGGGGTGACGGGATCATTTCCGTGGTCAGCCGTCAATAATAACATGTCTCCACTATCAATGGTTTCAACTATCGCCGGTAACTCCTTGTCAAATGCTTCCAACGCCTCCGCAAAACCCTTCGGGTCATTACGGTGACCGTACAGGGTATCAAAGTCCACGAGGTTGGCAAAAATCAGGCCGGACTTCATTCTGTTGGACTCCGTGACAATGTACTTTGTTCCCTCGGCATTGCTTTTCGTATGCAATTTTTTGCTCAAACCGCGGCCTGCAAAGAGATCATCAACCTTTCCCACACTTACCGTTTCTATTCCTGTTTCGTTCAGAATATCAAGCACGGTTGGCATTGGTGGCAGAAATGAGAAATCCCGTCGATTCGTGGTCCTCGTAAAGCTTCCTTTTTTTCCAACAAAGGGGCGGGCAATCACCCTGCCTACTGCAAATTCATCAATACAAACTTTGTTCCGCGTTTGCTGACATATTTCATACAGCCGGGGGAGCGGAATGACATCTTCATGCGCAGCGATTTGAAAGACCGAATCAGCCGAAGTATACACGATAGGAAATCCTGTTTTCACGTGCTGCTCACCCAACTCTTGAATAATCACTGTTCCTGAAGCTGTCGTGTTACCAAGATAGCCCCTGTTTCCGGTTACCTGAAGGAACCTTTCGAGCAAAGAATTCGGAAAACCATTTGGAAAAGTTGGAAACTCTTTTTCTGTAATGAGTCCCGCCAGTTCCCAATGGCCAGTCGTGCTGTCCTTTCCCTTTGAAACCTCGGCCATCTTCCCAAAGCTGGCCTTAGGACAAGCGACTGAATGAAGCCCTTTGATGGGAACAATGTTTCCCAGACCCATTGATTCAAGATTTGGCAGCCGCAAACCTCCAACAGCGTCGGCAATGTGGCACAGGGTGTTGCTCCCAAAATCTCCATACCGAGATGCGTCGGGAAGCTCGCCAATGCCTACGCCGTCCAGAACTATGAGTACGATCTTCTTCGTGGCTGAGAGAATATTAGATTTGTAAAGTCCCTGGCGTATACGATGAACGGAGTGGAAAGTTTAACCCCGAGGTGCATTCTCAAGCGTAGACTTGCTTCTCGTTGCACTTGCAGACTTGAATACGGCGCTCATTGAACTTCCAACTTGAAGCCACCTTGGATCGCTCGGATGAGACCATCAATATCGGTTGGTATATTACTCCGCACACCGGGCACTTCGCGCCCTTCATGGCGGCAGCTTTTGTTGCCTTATCTGCGAATGTTTGTTGTTTTGCCATCGCTCTACCTTTCCTTTCTTAGATTTAGAATACCCGCACTAAGTTTCCGCCATTCTCAATTGCCTTGTGAAGAACCTCCGAAGTACCTGCGACAAGCTGATCTTTGTGCATCCCTTCCGTAAGGCCACACACTCCCGCACTCACAGTGACGGAGACACTTCTCCCGTTCAGGCTTAGAATATGACTTGCGATTTGTTTACGAACTTTTTCCGCCCAGAGATAGCCATCGCTCGCTGCCGTATTAATTAACAAGACACTGATCCTGTCAATATCCTGCCGACCGATAACATCATACGAGCGCAGATTGCCTCGAAGAATCTTGGCAACCTGGTTCAGAATGGCATCAAAGCCTTCTTTGCCATACCTCGAAACAGATTCTTGCATCTCATCAACCGCAACGGAAACAAGGGCTAATTCCATTCCAAAGTCTTCTGCGCGCTGTACTTCTTCTTCCAGTTCTTTTAGGAAGTGCTTCTTGGTAAATGATCCGGTGAGATGGTCAACAACCACGAAGTCCTTTACGAGATCGTTCATATAGAGCACCTCAAGGGTCGCAGCGGCATTCTCCACCAGGCGATATATTGTCTCGGTCTCGCTGCCCGAAAAGTTTCCTTTATTTTTGCTTTCCAGCGCAAGCGCTCCATAGCATCGATTCATTGAACTGATGGGTACACATAGAAATGAGCCCAACGACCCAATCGATTCTTCGGTACGAAACCTGATCGGGGTCTGTGCACCCAAATCATCGATGAGTTCTACCTTATTGGTCTTGATCGTGCGTCCAGCGATGCTTTCGTTGAAATCGACACTCTGGCCATCCGTGACATAATCCTGGCCAACCCTGTTGACAGTCTTTTGGATGACCCATCCATTTTGTTCTTCCGAGAACATGACAATTGTTAGAAAATCCCAATTGACAAGTCGGCTTGCTTCTTCTGCAAGCGAGGCCAGAACGCTATTCTCACTTAGGTTAGACTTTATCTTGTCCTGCATCCGACGGATGGATGTCAATAGTTCAGAATCCAGCAACAGATCATACTTCTCAGTATAACTCTTGATCAGCGCCGAAACGAGCTTGGTAAAATTGCCAAGCAGGCCGAGTGTTTCCGGGCCGAATGCATCCTCAGCCTTGCTGTCAGCCACAATAATTCCCACGGGCAACTGTTCCTTGGAACCCTGAATATAGTATACTGGTACAACAACACAGGACTTTACATACTCCGGAGATTCATAATATTCAAGGAGTTCTTTCTCAGATACCGGGTTGATTCTTCCAAGCATCTGTGGCTTTCCGTTCAATGCAACCTGGCTTACGACGTCCACTCCAATGCTAAATCGGTTCGCAGCAATGAAATTCCGGCTGTCAGTGGCTTTTGCCTCGATCACCATCTGCTGCTTATCACGGTTTGCCCAAAAGAATGCCACCGAGTGCGCAAACAAAACCTCCTTCAGGGCCAGGAGCACCTTGTTAAGCAGGAAATTGAACTCCCCGCGTGGTTCAGTTTCGTTACGGAACACATCGGAGTCCAACTCAAAGAAATCCGAGATTTCAAACTCTCTTGTTTTTTCTTCTTTCGTCGTGATTGCCACCGGCTGAACAGATTTTGTTGAAGGCGCTACAGTTCCCTCTTCTTGAACTTCCTTCACCACGTACTTCGCTCCAGATGATGACTGGAAATCATCAAAGAGTAATTTTTTCATATTACCTTCGGGGGTTTGTGAATACAAGTCCTCTTTGTTTTTCCCTTTCATACCCCAATGGATGGACTTTCTCTTTCTCCACTCAAGCACCATGTATATGCAAGCAGCAAGAAAAATCAGTCCACTGATGATTCGCCCCACCGGCGAACCAACAAAAAGACCAATGATGAGCGTCGCAATTCCTCCCACAGCGACAAGACCGTTCACGGTAATGATTCTCCGGATAGTCTCTGTTATCGCTTTGGTGCTACCATCGGTCATTTCCCACCTTAATGGGTAAGGCAACAAGGAAAAACGTTCAAATCTAAGCAATTACAGCGGGAAAGTCAACAACTATGGCAGGTATTCGAACTGAATTATTGAAGGCAAAAGCTTATTGTTCCTCGTACAGCTTATATAGATCAGATCGTGCCTTAAAACCTTCAAGAGCAGCGTGCCATGTAACTACAATTGATTCAGGTGGAGTACCATTCAAAATCAAATCATAGACTTTTGCATTGCCAAACAACCGATTGAATGAACTTCTTGTAAGGATAAACTTCTCGGGATACAGGTTGTGGATTTCCTGAAGGAGGGACAAACCAAAGAGAATTGGTTTGAATGACGCCGGATCTGTGATTTCAATCGAAAGGCCCCGACATTCCTCACCTTTGAACTTTGAGGAGTTTGGAAGAAAGGTAACAGGCATGGTAGTTACTCCCTCCAAATGAAGCTTGGCAGCGAGCTTTACACCATCTATGAAAGGAGCACCAATAATGTTAAACGGGCTATCCGTGCCTCTTCCTTCCGAAAGATTGCTCGCTTCGATAAAGCAGGTTGCCGGATACACTATTGCCGTGGAAGACGAAGGGATATTGGGAGATGGGCGAATCCACCGAAGTCGGGTGTCATCCCAAAGCATGCTCCGTTTCCAGCCTTCCATAGGAACCACATTGAGATTTGCTTTTACGCCATTAGTGAGCCATCCTTCCCCGTTGATCATTCGGGCAAGCTCACCACATGTCAACCCATAGACAACTGGTATTGGTAGCATGCCGACGAATGATCTTAGTGAGTCTTCCATGATCGGACCCTCGATCCTTGTGCCGCCAAGAGGATTGGGCCTGTCCAGCACAATGAACGGAATGTTCGCTTCTGCAGCGGCTTCCATTGCAAGGGTCATTGTGCTGATGTATGTATACAACCGCGCACCAACGTCTTGTACGTCATAGACCAACACATCCACACCAGTGAGCATTGGTTTTTTTATCTTTCCATACAAAGAGAAAATATGTATCCCGGTTCTTACATCGACGCTGTCAGAAATTCTTTCTCCCGCGGGAGATTCGCCCCTGATCCCATGTTCCGGTCCGAAGAGTGCTACAACATTGACCTTGCGAGATCGTAGTACATCAACAAGAAAGTCACCGGACGAGAGGAGGCCCGTCTGGTTTGTAATCAGACCAACTCGTTTTTCTTTCAACAAATCGAGATGTTTTTCCACAAGCACATCCGATCCGAGCTTTACAATGGGCTGAGCGGAACAGGAACAGATGGACAAGCAAAGGAAAGCAACCAACAGAAACTGAACTATACGGCAAACATTGCGAGGGAATATCTTCATTGTACGTTTCAATCCAACTTTACTTTGGATGTTACGATCTGCCATGCAGCGATCGACATGCCGTCCCAGATAATGCCGTTGCGGATATTTTCGTTCACCTCGGTCACAGTCGATGGAACAAGCACAAATTCCTCGGTTTCATCGGGCTTTCCACCCACATGCTGTAGGCTCCGTGCAAGGTACGCATGACACATCTCATCTGTCACGCCATTGTATGGATTGAACCCCCTGACAAAGAACAATTTGCTTGAAGTGTATCCTGTTTCTTCAACAAGCTCATGAATTGCCGTCTCATCGTATGTTGATCCGTCCTTTACACTGCCGCATGGAAACTCGATGCTCTCTTTCGCAGCAAGATATCGATATTGCTTCACCATCAGTATCTTCCCATCATCCATTACCGGTATGATCATCGAAGATCCATTCGTATGGACGTAGTGATATTCGCCATGCCTGCCTGACGGAAGTTCGCACTCATCACGCTTATACGTCCACCATGGATTCTTCAGCGCGGATATCTCAGATATTTTTTTCCAGGGTTTCATTGGCATTGATTTCATGAGACTTAAAAAATGAAAGAGGGTCGAATCGCATCTATACGGATTCAATACCCTCTCAAATGCTATTCCACCAAACTAATTAACCGTCGTCTCAACCAGCTCTTTTTCAGAAAAATAGAATGCGATTTCAATTCTTCCATTCTCTGCCGAGTCGGATCCGTGGATTATATTCTCTCCTTTGTTATCAGCGAACAACTTGCGGATGGTACCGTCAGCAGCTTCCTTCGGATCCGTTGCACCAATCAGCTTGCGGAAATCAGCGACTGCGTTTTCTTTTTGCAGAGCGATCGGAACGCATGCACCGCTGGACATGAACTCTACAAGGCCATCATAAAAAGGTCTGCCCTTGTGTACCGCATAAAACGCTCCAGCCGTCTCTTTCGTTAAACGAATTTGTTTGAATCCCAAAACTGTGAATCCGGCTTTTTGAATTCTGGATAACACTTCACCTTGTAGGTTCTTCCGTATACAATCAGGTTTAAGAATTGCAAGTGTTCGTTCTACCACAGCACCTCCGAGTTTCTAAGAAATTGAGTTATGAGCGTATGAAGTGTGCAGGTCCTGTTGCTTCAGCGCCTCTTGTTCTTTGCAAAAGATTTCTTAGCGTGAGTTGGAGCCTTCGATTTCTTTTGTGAAGTAGTTTTCTTCTTCCCGGCACTCTTTGATGGTTTCCCGAGCTTTAGTACCCTTGCAACAGTCTCTCCCAGCAAAGCCGGGCTTTCGACGACATGGATGCCGGCAGCACGCATAGCCTTCATCTTCTCCGCCGCCGTTCCTTTTACACCGGCAATGATCGCACCCGCATGACCCATCCGCCGACCCGGAGGAGCAGTCCGACCCGCGATAAATCCGACGACTGGTTTCTTCACATGCTTCTTGATATACTTTGCCGCTTCCTCTTCTGCTGCACCACCTATTTCACCGATCATAACCATTGCATCGGTTCCACGGTCTTCATTGAATAATTTGATCGCATCAATAAATTGTGTTCCGATAATCGGATCACCACCGATGCCAATGCAGGTGGATTGGCCGATACCACGCTCTGTCAGTTGCCAGACAGCCTCGTAGGTAAGCGTACCGCTTCGCGAAATTACTCCCACTCGTCCCTTTTTATGAATAAATCCCGGCATGATCCCGATTTTGCATTCTCCCGGCGTGATAATGCCCGGGCAATTCGGCCCGATCATCCGTACGCCATTCTTGTTTATGTATTCATGTACGCCCACCATATCACGAGCCGGAATACCTTCCGTAATGCACACGATCAGCTTGATTCCTGCACTGGCTGCTTCCATTACAGCATCAGCAGCAAACGCTGCAGGTACAAAAATGACCGAAGCGTCAGCACCTGTTTTTTCCACAGCGTCAGCAACAGTATTGAAAACCGGCACCGCACGATCAAAGGCATCCTTTTCATTTCCTTTGTACGATGTTCCACCTTTTCCGGGAGTGACCCCCGCGACTACGTTAGTGCCATACATAAGCATTTGCGATGTGTGGTACGTCCCTTCGCCACCGGTAATGCCCTGGACAACGAGCCGTGTTTTTTTGTTAACAAGTATGCTCATAATCTTTCGTTAGATGGTGATTAGAATTATTTTACAAAAGTTTCTGTCAGATAGAAAACTATCATTTCAAGGTCTTGTTGCGGCGCGTCCAACCCATTCTCAACCATGCGAGCAACAAGTTCTCCTGCTTCCTTGGCCGAAGAAGGTGGCACACGATTGACGTTCGTCAACTTGTGACACTGTGAGCAGGTTTCCTCAAAAGTTTTCTGCGCAACGGAGAGATCAAACGTTTTGACCGGAGTTGTTGTTATTGATACGGTTTTTATGACTGCATCTGCGGCGGCCTTTGATTTCTCGGTTGCAAGCGTTTGCGCTCGACGCTCCTTGAAACTCTTCTGAAGGTCGGGCGAGATCGCAATCAAGTATGTCGCAACGCGCCATTGTTCATCTTCATTGATCGGGTTAAAGACTGCACGTTCCGCCATTCTGCTTACTGTTTGTACCCAGGTTTCCGGTGTACGTGGTTTCACAAGAACGGTTCGCAGATCATGGCACTGAACGCATTTCGACAGCAGCACATCCCTTCCCTCCTTGAGGCTTCTGATGCTCGCAAGCTCATCCAACGAAACGCCGGAAGGGAAACCGGCATTCGGAAGAAGCTTCTTGATGCGTTGTATGTTCTCTTCGCTAAAGGCCGTCCCTCCAACTGCCTGACGGTGCAAATATTGTTCTTTCAGTGCAAACGGAACAGACAACCCGATAAGTAGAAATGTGCAAATGAACAGTAACGTGCCAAGGAACGGTATCAACGTCGACTCAAGGTGCTTGAAGAACCTGACAACTGCAATCTTGATGATGAGAATTATGCCGATTGACATGCCAAGCACCAGATGAGCAACCGTGCGGGCTGGGAATTCCACTTCATACGCCCAGAGCCTCGGCACCATCTGAAACATCAGGTAGATGTAAATGGCAGCATAGGCATAGCCAATGAAGTGATGCAGCCGCATGAGCCCACGCGGGGCAGAGCTCCTCAGTTTCTCATGGTCGAACGAATAGCCCCACAAATGGAACATAAGAAAAGTCCCTGCTGCGGAAAGCAGCAGGAACACAACTCCAAGTATTGCGTTCCCAGTTGTATCCATAGATCACCATATGTTCATAGGAACTTGCTACTGAAAAGACTAACGGCACCGGTGCAGCCTTACGAGCGATTGGATTCGAGGAAATCCGCAACCTTCAAAATCGTTTCTTCGTCGAACTGTTTGCCAAGCAGTTGCACGCCAATCGGAAGTCCTTTGCCATCCACGCCACATGGTATACTAATAGCAGGAATACCTGCAAGGTTGGCAGAAACAGTGTAGACATCCGAAAGATACATCTGCAGAGGGTCATCGACTTTCTCGCCAAAACCGAACGCTGTTGTTGGCGATGTCGGGAGAAGAATGCAGTCGACTTCCTTGAACGCATTCAAGAAATCACTTTGAATCAACCGTCGCACCTTCTGGGCTTTACGATAGTACGCGTCATAATACCCTGCCGAGAGAACGTATGTTCCCAGCATAATCCGCCGTTTGGTTTCAGCGCCGAAGCCTTCGCTTCTTGATTGTACATACATCTCGTTCAGGTTTTTCGATTTCGGTGCGCGATAGCCATACCTGGCTCCGTCGTAACGGGCAAGGTTGGAAGACGCTTCAGCCGTCATGAGAATGTAATAGGTTGAGATATTGTATTCCGAATGAGGAAGGGTCACTGACTGAAGCAAGGCACCGCCCTCACGAAGCACATCAATTGATTGCTCAACCGATTGACGGACTTCCTCGTTCAATCCCTTGCCGAACGCTTCTTTCGGTACACCGACCTTCATACCTTTGACGTCTTTCGTTAAAGCAAGCTGATAGTCAGGGACAGGAACATTTGCACACGTTGAGTCGTTTGGATCGGGACCAGCGATTACTTGAAGAACTGTTGCTGCATCTGCCACTGAATTCGCAAATGGGCCAATTTGGTCAAATGACGAAGAAAGGGCTACCAGTCCGTATCGGGAAACGCGACCGTAGGTTGGTTTCATTCCCACGACACCACAGAACGAGGCAGGTTGACGGATAGAACCACCCGTATCTGTTCCAAGGGCCACGTGAGCCATCCCCCCAGCTACTGCAACGCATGAACCTCCACTCGAGCCGCCCGGAACCCGCGTCTCATCAATGGGATTTCGCACAGCCCCGAATGCAGAGTTCTCTGTGGATGAACCCATGGCGAATTCGTCCATGTTCGTTTTCCCGATGAGTATCGCATCTTCTTTCCGTAGGCGTTCAACAACGGTTGCGTCATAGAGTGAAACAAAGTGTTCGAGGATCTTCGACCCGCACGTAACTTTTTCATCCTTCATACACAATATGTCTTTGACGGCAACAACCATACCGGCAAGTTTTCCCGCTTTGCCTGCAGCTATCTTCCCATCAATCGATCTGGCTTGCTCCATCGCCTGCTCCTGAAAGACAGAAAGGAACGCATTCAATCGCTTCCCTTGTTCTATCGTAGCGAGGTACTGTTCCGTAACACGTTCACACGTTGTAATCCCGGCCTCGACGGCCTGACGTGTCGGCTCAAAGGTTGAGTGTTTCTGAAGCAAAAAGAGTTGCCTTATGAGATGGATTCGGAAAGGAAGTACACGATCAAAGAACACGACCTACAATTGCAATGTCAGAAACATTGCAGGAGCAGCGGTGAAGCATCTGGCTGTCTACTTTACCTTGGTTGATTTCTCGATGTCGCTTTGAATGTCTCGCATCGCATTCTTGAAATCCCGGATGCCTTTGCCAAGGTTCTTGCCAATCTCCGGAAGTTTCTTCGGACCGAAGAAAATGAAAACGACAAAGAGAATAACCAGCAACTCTGATCCGCCGATGTTTTCAAACATGATGTCCTTAACCCTTCTTTTCTGTCTTCTCGTCAATCTTTTTGACATCAGAGTCGACGTCGCTCTCGATCTCGCGGGTTGCCTTCTTGAACTCACGTATTCCTTTTCCCAGTCCTTGTGCCAATTCGGGAATTTTCTTCGCCCCGAAAAAAACCAGGATAACAAGTACGATGAGGATAATCTCCGTAGCGCCTAAATTGCCCATCTGTTTATCTCCCTCCACTGTGTGTGGATATTAGTGATTGTCCCACGGTATGGGACACAAAACTATCGATAATGGATACAAACACTTTCCGCCCATCGGTATGCCGCAACACCGGGTCCGATGCCCGTTCCGGGTGCGGCATCATGCCGAGAACGTTTCCTTGTTCATTGATTATTCCGGCAATATTTGCAAGCGACCCATTCGGATTTGCTGCATCTTCGAGTTTACCCGAATGATCACAATAGCGAAAAACGATCTGCTTATTGCGCTCCAGACTGAGCAGTGTGTCGCTATCCGTGAAATAGTTCCCTTCACCATGAGCAATGGGTATCTCCAATACCTGACCTTCACTGCACTGATTCGTGAACCGCGTTTCTGCATTCTCCACCCTGACGAGGACATGCTTACAGACAAACTGCAACGATCTGTTCCTGAGAAGCACGCCGGGAAGCATTCCAGCCTCAAGCAGAACTTGGAAGCCATTGCATATCCCCAGCACAAGTCCCCCTTCCTCCGCAAAACGCATAACTTCCTTCATTACAGGTGAAAAGCGGGCTATCGCTCCACAGCGCAGATAATCTCCGTACGAAAATCCTCCCGGCAGTATGACTACATCGACATCTTTCAAATCAGCATCCTTATGCCACAGAAACTCAGCCTCTTGGTGCAGGATATGCTTGCAGACATAGTATGCATCGTGATCACAATTGGAGCCGGGGAACACAACAACTCCGAATTTTATCGCCGTCTCGATCACTTATATTTTTTCAAGTTCAAAATGGTAATCTTCCATGACAGGGTTCGCCAGCAACTGCTTGCAGATTTTCTCGGTGGATTCCCGCGCGTGAGCCTCTGTAGGTCCATCGACTCTCAACTCGATATACTTGCCCATTCGCACATCCGTAATAGCGCCAATGCCCAAAGAAGCAATTGCTCGTTCAACGGCTTTCCCCTGGGGATCCAGTATCGATTTTCGCAAAGTCACCCTGATCTTCGATAAATACATTGGGCACTCAGTAGTTTACGCGTCCAGTTTTGAAGGCTCAACAGCCTCTTCTTCTTCGAGTTTCTGTTCAGCGTGCATCAAGTGCTTTATTGTGCTCCCGATATATCGAACAATTCCCAACACAATAAAAAGACCCAGCAGGGGAAGAATTGCCCCGCCAGCGGTGACAAAAACCACGGCAATCGCGAGAGCCATGAAAATAAATTTCCATGGCTCCTTCCATAGAGCGCGTTTTGAGATTTTCGGCAGCGTATCGTACTTAACTTTGCTCACCATCAGGAGCGAAAGAGCAACAACAACCCATGGCAATATCGTTGCAGCAACGCCATCAAGTCCACGGACTTCATTCCAAAAATTCAGCACGAATGCCGCAATTGTAAGAGCACTTGCGGGAATGGGCAATCCTACAAAATGATTTTTATCGAATCCCGCGAGCTGAACATTGAACCGTGCCAAGCGCAACCCGCCGAAAATCATAAGCAGTGAACTGATGAGAATTCCGACGCCGCCGAGCAGGTGCAGATGGATTTGATACACAAGAAATGCGGGCGCTGCACCGAATGAGATAATATCCGACAGCGAATCGATTTCAACACCGAACTCTGACGACGACTTCGTTATTCTTGCCATCACACCATCGAGCGAATCAAAGCCCGCCGCAAGGATGATAAACCACGATGCCGTAACAAATTCTTCCCTGCTTGCATGAATAACCGACATGAATCCACAAAACATATTGAGAACGGTAAACAGGCTCGGTACAACGGCACGAGTTATTTTCATGAATTAGCCATGCTATGGATTAGTCGGGTGAATTACGAAACGACTGCAATGATTGTCTCTCCCGCTGCCGCTGTATCGCCCAGCTTCACTTTCAGCTCGGATTTCCTGGGAAGGATAATATCAACCCGTGAACCAAACTTAATCATTCCGAAACGCGCTCCTGCAACAGTTGCATCTCCCACCTGTACATTTGCAACAATACGACGAGCTACAAACCCGGCAATTTGCTTGAAAAGCACTTTTGTATGCGTATTGCTGACTCCGATATGAGTACGCTCGTTTCTCAGAGAAGATTTCTCATCAAACGCCATCAGATACTCTCCAGAAAAATACCTGAAGTACTCAACTTTTCCATTGATGGGATACCGATTTACGTGCACATTGAATGGCGACATGAAAATGCTGACCTGAACGGCGTCCATATTGAAGCATTCATCCTCCCGGACATTCTTGATCAGCACCACTTTCCCATCGGCCGGAGAAATGATAAGATTGTCTCCGGGTGGTGTGATACGTTCAGGATCGCGAAAAAAATTCAGCGTAAATGCCAGCAGCAAGAGTAGCATACCCAGAAGCCCGTAGCGAATGAACCTCGAATCAACCAAGCACACTGACGCCAGTGACCCGATGACAACAATCGATGCAACCACTGCGACCACACTATATCCATGCTTCGTGATCAATCACGAACTCCCATACTGGCTTGCCCGAGAATCTGGTTACGAATCTCAATATAGCTTTCAATACCCGACGGCCCGTTGCGTGAAAGGCGATCACCTTTCCCTTTCGTTCGCATGTTGGAAAACAGGCATGTACGAGGCGAGATTTCATCGGCGACAATAATTTGATTGTCGAGAAGTCCAAACTGGAATGCGATGGAAATAAGTTTCAATTCCCGGCGCTCAAAGAATGACCGGAGAACGACATTTGCTTTCGATGCGAGGCGATTGATGGCGCGTAATTGATCGGGTGTGGCGAGACCGAGAGAATAAATATGAAATTCATTAACGAGTGATGTGGTAATCTCCGGCTTGGCAAGATAGTGTTCAAGAACTGGAAAGATCAACTCTGTCCCTTCCCTCAGTCCAAAACGGGTACAGTATGTTCCGCTTGCGACATTATGCACCAGCACCTGAAGCGGTATGAGGTCGACTTTTCGAACAAGCATATCGCATTCGGAAACCATCTCGACGAAATGCGTGGAAATACGAAATCCTTCCAAGTAGCCAAACAGATACGCAGAGATTTCATTTGCCAGCGCTGCCTGTGAAATCAAAGTGGACCTTCCGCCGACCTTGCGTGCACCAACTCCTTTAAAGTGTTGTATACGCAAATCGGACTGGACAGCATCAGAGAAGCTCTTACCCACATGTGGGTGTCCGCCGGTTCCTGCTGCCATCCCTCTCATCTTGTGTTGCGCACTATCTGTTGCTAATAGACGAACCATTTCCGGATGTAAAGGTAAGAAAAGCACCCCTGAAAGTCAAAGACACTATTCTTAGCTCCAAACTCACCAAGAATGTTTTTTGTTTGACTTTGAATGAGAAATAAAAGATTTTCTAACGTCAAATACATGTTGATGGGCAACCTTAGCGAACCATGCGTGCAGATAATTTTGTTACTTTGCGAACACCTCTCCAGTGGGTGGTCTACGTGTTATTGGGCTCCGTCATGCTCGTTTTGCTCGTCAACGCCAGAGACAGTGGTGCAGCAAAGACACCTCTTCTTCTTGTCTTTTCTTCGCTCCTCGTGTCGCTTGCAATAGCTGATTGGCTTCACCATGGCGCACTAAGGCTGACGCAGTCTGCAGCAGATGTACAAGTTATGATCTGCTTTTTACTCACATTCATGTCAGCTTGTTTCTTTTTTTCCCCACTCTACAGTTGGCCTGCACTGTCCTTTTGGTTCGGATGCTTCATGTGCTACTTCGCCGGCTCTCAACTCTTCAATACCCAGCATGATGCCCGACGGCTTTTTACTTTCATTGCAGTTCTTAGTGCCGTTGTCAGCCTCGTTGGTGTAGTACAGTTTTTTTTCAGCGATAAGATCATCCTGGAGTTCTATCTTGGCAACGATAGGCGCGTAGGGTCGACAATTGGCAACTCCGCATTTCTGGGTGGATACATTGTTCTGGTTTTTCCCGTGCTCTTGAGCCAGACGATAATACACGGAATGCGTGGCATGCGCGCGCTGTTTCATGTTATGCTTTTGGGAACCCTTGTATTTCTTCTTTGTATTACCCAATCGCGAAGCAGCATCATTGCATTCGCTTGTTCAGGGCTGTTGTTTTTTCTCCTGACCCAACGATCAAAAACCATTGGCCTCATCTGGGTCGTTGCTACCACAGGTATCGGGCTGCTTCTTGTCGAATTGTTTCTTCCCCATCTCGCAGACCGTTTTCTGGCAATGTTTGCCTTTGCACCGGAGTCCACATTCGCACGCAGGATTTACTTCTGGACTGCCGGCGTCAGGGCATTTTTTGCTTCGCCATGGTTCGGCCACGGCACTGGCAGCTATGAATCGGTAATGCTCAAATATCGATTGCCGGATTACTGGGTGGTACGAAGCGAAGATGTGGTGCCCCATGCGCACAACGAAATAGTCGAACTCGCGAGCGAATACGGAGTCGTCGGCCTGGTCGCTTTCATCGCAACCTACACTGCTATTCTCAGGCACGGATTCAAGGCCTCGCGAGCTGCGAAAAATTGGGAACGAATAACGGGAGCGGGGCTTACCTGCGGGATCATAGGTATTCTGATAGACAACATGGCAAATGTCTCGTTACGCCAAGCGCCTGTTGCAGCGTTTGCCTGGTTGTTCATGGGAATGGCAGCAACGCTATTTGAGTCAAAAAGAGAATCTGTTCTCCATGCACCCCCATGGTTAAGAACCCTCGCGGTTGTTCCGGTGATCGCATGGATTGCCTTTGTTATTTTCTACGGAAGCAATCAACTAAAGATGTTTGAAGCAGACAAACACCTGATGAAGGCAATATTTGCAGGAAATCCCAATCAAAGGGATGGTATCGCTATTGAAGAACTAAAGCAGGCTATCGATGTAAATCCTCATCTCTTGCTTGCGCGATCCAATCTCTCATTGGAACTGATTAAGGCTGGCAGGGCGCAAGAAGCATTGGAATCATCACGTCAACTGCGCGTTTTCTCTCCTCAGTATCCTAAGTCGTCTCTCATAGAAACAGTAGCTCTTCTATCGCTCAACAAGCTACCTGAAGCACTCGAAAGCATCAACCGCGAAATTCAGCTTCGCAATCATCCGGAAGCCTTCTATGTCCAGTCACTTATCTTTCGCGCTCTGAAAGACAGCGGGAAAGAACGAGAAGCACTCGAAAATATTCTACGCCAAGATGCGCTGGGGCATATTTCATATCAGATTGAATATGCATCGACTGCCCTGATCTCTCTGAGCACAGCACGACAAGAGTTTGAGCATCTACGCGACATCTTTGAGCAATTGCGTCCGGCTCTCTCTGGCGATCAGGATATTGTGAAGGGTTTGTCAAAAGTGTACGACGAACTTGGAGATACCTCTCGAG